>DATFIL010000203.1:0-11042 GCA_035270145.1 Desulfobacter sp.
TGATGTCCGCCGATGTGATAGTCCGGCATATTCTGGATGTATTTGCCTTTTTTGAAAACCCTAACCGGTTGATTGCCACCTTGAGAAACTGATTTTGACAGGCTGTTACAAAAAACGAAAAGAAAGTTAAAAAAAATGAAAGTTCTTGTCATTAATTCAGGAAGTTCCTCCCTGAAGTATAAATTGTTTGATTTGGCCGGTCCCAGGGCAATCTGCGCGGGCCTGGTGGAGCGAATCGGCAGTCCGGAGAGCAGTCTGACCCATACCCTGTACGCTGATCCAGGCCCCGGTGAACGAACCGAAATGTTTGAATGTTTTGAGGATCATACCCAGGCCATCGAAAAGGTAGCCGCTTTACTTATGACGGGTGATGATCCGCTGGTTAGATCTGCAGAAGAGCTTGCCGCCATTGGCCACCGGGTGGCCCAGGGCGGTGAACTTTTTAAGGAAAATTGCATTGTGGACGCCAAGGCCATTGAGGGCATCCGGAAGAATATTGTGCTGGCACCCTTGCATAACCCGGCCAACCTGGCCGGTATTGAAGCCGCCATGGCGAATTTTCCCGGCGTACCTTCCGTTGCCGTGTTTGACACGCTGTTTGCAAGCCGTCTGCCTGATTATGTGTATCGGTATGCCTTGCCCAACGCTTATTACACAAAATATAAAGTCAGGCGGTACGGATTCCATGGCACCTCCCATGCCTATGTCACCAAAACGCTTGCCGGTCTCATGGGAAAACCTTTACATGAGCTGAACAATATTGTCTGCCACCTGGGGAATGGGTCTTCCATGACCGCCGTCAAAGGCGGGGTGTGCCGGGAAACCTCCATGGGCATGACACCCACTTCCGGGCTGATCATGGGAACCCGGTGCGGTGACATCGATCCTTCCCTGCCTGCGTATCTTACCTTTTGTACCGGGAAAAGTGCGGCACAAATTCAGACCGTTCTTGACCGTGAAAGCGGTCTTACCGGTATCTGCGGCATGAATGATATGCGGGATATTCACAAAGCCATCGCCTTGGGTGATGACAATGCCAGACTTGCCTTTGAGATGCTGTGCCACGGTATTAAAAAATATATCGGAGCTTACTATGCAGTGCTTGGCCGTCTGGATGCCATTGCCTTTACCGCCGGCATTGGAGAAAACGACACGCAAATCCGGGGTAAATGCCTGGAAGGGCTTGAACACCTCGGCATTATCGTGGATCAAGAGGTTAACGCCGGTTTAAGGGGTAAATCCGGCCGTATTTCCACTGATGACAGTGCCGTTGAAGTCTGGGTGGTTCCCACGGATGAAGAATTTGAGATTGCAACCATCTGCAAAGACCTTGTAATGTAAAATTACGAAAAAGTATTTTTTAAAAGGCTTTTGACAGTCCGAATCCGGCCCATACAAAAATCAGTCCGGCGATTAACTGGATAAGTCCGTTTACAACGGCCAGGCCGATCTGTCCGTTGCGCATATATAAAAACAGTTCAAATCCAAAGGTGGAAAACGTGGTGAATCCGCCTAAAAAACCGGTAAAAACAAGCAGTCTGACCTCCGGGGTAAAGATTTGCCGCGTATCGGCAATACCGCCTAAAAGTCCGATGACAAAGCACCCTAAAACATTCACGGTGATGGTGCCTAAAGGAAGCGATGTGTTTTTTACGGCATTGATATACCCTTCATATACCAGAAAGCGGCTCATGGCGCCCATGGCACCGCCTAATCCTACCATTGCTATTTTGATCATTTTTATTTTAACCAGCTTATAAAAAATATATTATTGTATTAATTTTATCCCAATGGTGTCTTTTTGAAATAAAAAACACCGAAAAAGCATAAGGCCTTTCCAGTGTCCTATTACATAACACATGTTGCCGGGAAGATACAGCATCCCCGGCGGCAAAGGATGTTCGACAGAATATTATCCGATTTTCAAGTGGATATTGTAGGAGGCCATTTTTTAATAAATCTTTGATTTGTGTGTCCAAATTTTAAAATTATATAAAGCAATTTGCGTACCATTTTGTTAACCACGAAGCGCACGAAGGACACGACGGGTGATTGCAGCCATGAGGTTTTATTCTTCGTGTTCTTCGTGCGCTTCGTGGTTAACAAAATCAACTGCCGGCAAAATGAAACCCGCCTGACGCTGACGGCAAGGATTTTAACATTTTACAGCAATAATAAAGAGGAACAAAAAACGGGTTTTTTTGATAGCCCACCCTGGGTGTTGGTATTGGAATAACTAAGTAAAAATTTACATTTTTGTGTTGATTTTTATCGGGTTTTTTGAACAGCAGTTGACATGGGTTTCTTTTTTCAGGATAAAAGTAGTGTGGCCTAAATTCAGGGAGGTTGTCGTGTGGTTTGTTTGTCACAGCCATTTTTATGTTTATTCTTCCCATGCTTGGGATTTTTTTAATGGATGGCAAGAAGGAGGTTTTTAAACGTTTTGAATTCCCCAAATCCGGATAATCCCATATTCCTAGTGGACGACAATCCAAAAATCCTTGCTGAAATAGAAACGACGCTGCGAATGGCCGGTTTTGACAACATTATTGCCATCCAGGATTCAAGGGATGTGATCAGGACCATGGAACGCAGGATTCCTGGGCTGGTCCTCCTGGATTTGAATATGCCTTATATCAAGGGCACCTATTTGTTAAAAAGTATTCGCAAAACCTGGCCAAGAATACCGGTGATTGTGCTTACAGGGGATATTGATGTGGATACGGCTGTTAAATGTATGAAGATCGGGGCCATGGATTATATCCTTAAGCCTGTTGATCCGGATCGCCTGGTCAAGTCGGTGAAACAGGCCATCGATGGCGGGCAGGCCCAGGGGCAGCTTTCAAAGCCTCTGCACCAGGAGTTATTTACCCAGATAAAAAAACCTGCAGCCTTCAGCGCCATCATTACCCAGGACAGTCAGATGCATGCCATCTTTCATTATGTTGAAGCTGTGGCACCGTCTCCCCAGCCGGTGCTGATCTTTGGGGAAACAGGGGTGGGGAAGGAATTGATTAGCCAGTGCATTCACAACTTAAGCGGCCGCAAGGGAAAACTGGTTAAGGTCAATGTGGCGGGACTGGATGATAATATGTTTTCAGATACGTTGTTCGGCCATGTGCCCGGCGCATTTACCAGCGCCCGGAACGCCCGGCCCGGATTGATACTCAAAGCTTCCGGGGGAACTTTGATGCTGGATGAGATCGGCGATCTGGCATTGTCGTCCCAGGTCAAGCTGCTCAGGCTCCTCCAGGAAGGTGATTATCTGGCATTGGGATCGGATATTACCCGGCATTCGGATACCCGGATCATTGCTTCCACGAACCAGGATCTGTGGGCACTTGAAAAGCAGGGCAAATTCAGAAAGGATCTGATTTACCGTCTTTCCACGCATACATTGACCATACCGCCGCTGCGGGAACGCCTTTTAGATATTCCCCTGCTTCTGGACCGGTTTATCTGCCAGGCTGCCGATGAACTGGACAAGCCTGTGCCTGATATCCCGAAAAGTCTTATTGAAACCATGGAAACATATCCGTTCAAGGGAAATATCAGGGAGTTAAAATCCATGGTTTACGATGCCATGTCCAGATACCAGGGCGGGGCCTTCTCTGCTGATTTGTTCAATATTACCACCCATGCCGATCATGGGACAGGGGCAACTATGTCCTCAGGTCCGGGACTTCCGACGTTGAAGCAGGCCGCTAATGCGCTGGTGGAAAAAGCCATGGCCCATACAGGGGGAAATCAGTCTGCTGCCGCCAGAATTCTGGGTATCTCCCAGCAGGCGCTCAGCAAGCGTCTTCAAAAATTACGCGAAGAGGAATAGGTTGGCCTGTCTACAATTTAGTTGTATATACAACTTTTGTTGTTTTTAGTTCTATGTTATTGATATAAAAAGGCTTTTTGTTTTTAATTGAAAAAGCCCTACAACTTTTATTGTATTTTGTCTCTGCTTGTATGAAACCCAATATAATAAATATTTTATTTATTATCAGTTTGTTATGTTTAAAATTCGTTTCCGGTACAAAGTTTGCTCTTATTTCGATAATAAAATGGTTAAAAATAAATTATAGGTACATTATAAGAAAAGGAAATCTTCAATATGAACGAGAACATTTTTCATGCGCCGGATAAATTTCGTAAAAATGCCTGGATTCAATCCATGGACGAGTACAGGGCCATGTACAAAAAATCCGTGGAAGATCCTGAAGGGTTCTGGGGTGAAATTGCAGAAACATTTTACTGGGAAAAAAAATGGGACCAGGTCCGGGATTTTAACTACAATATGTCCAAGGGCCCGGTGTTCATTGAATGGTTTAAAAATGCCAAGACCAATATTACATATAATTGTCTGGATCGTCATCTGGATACCCGGGGCGACCAGGCCGCTTTGATCTGGGAGGGCAACAGTCCGGATGAGGATATGGTGATCACCTATCGTGAGCTTCATGAAAAAGTCTGCCGCTTTGCCAACGCCCTGAAAGAAAGCGGGGTGGGCAAAGGCGACCGTGTGGCCATATACCTGCCGATGATCCCGGAACTGGCCATAGCCATGATGGCTTGTGCCAGAATCGGGGCCATCCATTCCATTGTATTCGGGGGCTTTTCTTCCGAGGCCCTGGCCAACAGAATCATTGATTCCCATTGCAAGATTCTGGTGACATCGGATGGTGTCATGCGCGGGCCCAAGTCCGTTCCCCTCAAGGGTAATGCGGACCAGGCCCTTGGGATGTGCGCAGACCTGGGGCACAACATCGGCACCTGTTTTGTGGTCAATCGAACCGGTTCTGACGTTAATATGGTAGAGAACCGGGATGTCTGGTGGCACGAGGCTGTCCAGGCCCAGAGTGCTGAGTGCCCTGTGGAATGGATGGATGCCGAAGATCCGCTGTTTATTCTTTATACATCAGGCTCCACAGGCACCCCCAAGGGGGTTCAGCACAATGTCGGCGGATATATGGTGTATACCGGAAGCACGTTCAAATACGTATTTGATTACCACGAAGGCGATGTTTACTGGTGCACGGCAGATATCGGCTGGGTTACGGGCCATTCCTATATTGTTTACGGCCCGCTTTCCCAGGGGGCCACATCCATCATATTTGAAGGCGTACCCACCTATCCGGATCCCGGCAGGTTCTGGGCCACTGTTGACAAATGGAAGGTCAACCAGTTTTATACCGCCCCCACTGCCATTCGAGCACTCATGGCCCAAGGCGAGGAATGGATGGCAAAATATGACCTTTCCTCACTGCGGGTTTTGGGCTCCGTGGGCGAGCCGATCAACCCCGAGGCGTGGCAGTGGTATCATAAAAATGTGGGAAAGGGGCAATGCCCCATTGTAGATACCTGGTGGCAGACAGAGACCGGTGGTATCATGATTTCTGCCTTGCCCTATGCCATTGACCAGAAGCCCGGCTCCGCTACCCTGCCGTTTTTCTCTGTACAGCCGGTGGTGCTTAGTGAAGAAGGAAAAGAGCAGACAGGGGCCTGCGAGGGAATCCTTGCGATCAAGGCGCCCTGGCCCGGTCAGGCACGCACGGTTTATAACAGCCATGACCGTTTTGAAATGACGTATTTTCAGATGTTTGACGGATATTATTTTGCAGGAGACGGTTGCCGCAGGGATGATGATGGATATATTTGGATTACAGGTCGTGTGGATGACGTTATCAACGTATCCGGACACCGCATGAGCACAGCAGAAGTGGAAGCTGCCCTAGGTAGTCACAAAGATGTGGCCGAGGCCGCAGTCATCGGTTATCCCCATGACCTTAAAGGGCAGGGGATTTATGCGTTTGTTACCCTGAATATGGGTGTGCCCCCGTCCGATGAACTGATGGCTTCTCTGAAACAGCATGTGAGAAGTGAAATCGGGCCCATTGCCACGCCGGATATCATCAATTTTGCCTCGGATCTGCCCAAAACCCGGTCCGGAAAGATCATGAGACGTATTTTAAGAAAGATTGCAACGGATGAGTATGATCAGCTTGGCGATATATCTACCCTGTCAGATCCTGAAGTCGTGGACACCCTGATCAACAGCCATAAAGTGTTGATGAAATAATCATCCTCTTTGACAGATCATTGGAAAGGCCGATAAACCTGACAGGTTTTCCGGCCTTTTCTGTTTCCGGGTTCCTTCATCTTGACAGTCTGACTGATTTTGCTCTATATGTACTGAGTTTTTCAAGGATAGGCAATCACGAAAGATTTTGATGGGTAATTCGGTTTTTTCACAAAAAATAAAGACAATTACTCGATCATCAAGTTTTAAAAGGATAGTTACATGCCCCAAGACACCTCTCTTGTCAATCTTCTGGTGGATCAGGAACGTCATATAGCACTTAAAAAGTTATTGCCCTCTTTACCGGATATCACATTGAATCTGCGTCAGATCTGTGATTTTGAATTATTGACCACAGGTGTGTTCAGTCCGCTGAAAGGATTTATGACCCAGGAGGCGTACGAAAGTGTTCTGGACCGCATGCGTCTGCCTTCCGGTGAAATTTGGCCTGTGCCCATCTGTCTTGATGTTTCCCGGGATCTTTCAGACCGGTTTGAGGCCGGCCAGTCCGCTGTGCTTCGCGACCCTGAAGGATTTCCCCTGGGTATCATGGCCATTGAGGATATCTGGCAGGCGGACCGGGAAAAAGAGGCCATGGCGGTTTACGGCACTGCAGATATGACCCATGATGAGGTAGCCCGACTTCATGCCGGACGCGACAGATACTACATTGGCGGCAGTATTGAAGCGTTAAACCTACCCATCCATTCTGATTTTAAGCAGATCCGCAACACGCCTTTGGAGGTTCGGCAACAGTTTTGTAAGCTGGGATGGAAGCGGGTTGTGGGGTTTCAGACCCGGCAGCCCATTCACCGTCCCCAGTTTGAGCTAACCATCCAGGCCATGAAAAAGGCAAAGGCAAATTTGTTGATGCTGCCTATTGCAGGCATCCCCAGACCCGGTGACTTTGATCATTATACCCGGATGCGTTGTTATCAGAAGGTGGCGACCCATTATCCCCCGGACACCTATATGCTCAATCTGCTGCCATTATCCACCCGGATGGCAGGTCCAAGGGATGCGGTGCTTCACATGATCATCGGGAAAAATTTTGGGTGCACCCATTTTGTCATCGGCTATAACCATGCAACCCCGGGACGGGACAGCTGCGGCAACCCGTTCTACGATACCCCCCAGGTCAGGGAACTGGCCCAGGAGGCCGGGGGAGAGATCGGTATTGAGCCTGTATTTTTTGAAGAGATGGTCTATCTGCCCTTTGAGGATGAGTTTAAGCTGGCCAGCGAGGTGAAGGAAGGCCAGGAAACCCTCTCTTTTACCAATGACCATATTCGTGACCGGGTTCGAAAGGGCAAACATATACCGGAATGGGCCAGTTTCCCGGAGGTGATCAAAGAATTGCGCCGTTCTTATCCGTCCCCTGTCAGTCAGGGTTTTGCCGTTTTTCTGACAGGCCTTTCCGGGGCCGGAAAATCCACCATTGCCAATGTGTTGTATTCAAAATTTATGGAAATCGGTACCCGGCCCGTAACTCTTTTGGATGGCGATATTGTCCGGCGTAATTTGTCTTCAGAGCTTAATTTTTCCAAGGAACACCGTGATATCAATGTCCGGCGCATCGGGTTTGTGGCCTCTGAGATCACCAAGAACAGGGGGATTGCCATCTGCGCGCCCATTGCCCCTTACGAGCGTACAAGGTCAAAAATACGTACATCCATCGAAGCCCATGGCGGATTTTTTGAGATCCATGTGGCCACCCCCATCAGCGTATGCGAAAAAAGAGACCGGAAAGGCATGTATGCCAAAGCCAAGGCAGGACTGCTCAAAGGCTTCACCGGGGTGGATGACCCATATGAAGAACCTTCAAACCCGGAACTGTCCATTGACACCTCCAACCTGACCCCGGATGAGGCGGTTCAGCAGATTTTACTGTTGATCAGTGAGAAGGGGTTTGTGTAACTCGATGATCGAGTGTAAGGCCCATGACTGTCAACTGATTTGCACCAAAACAACAGAAATATTATCTTTACCGCCCCTGGCGTTGGCTTCCTGGATTAGTAAATCGGCCTTTTGTTTAAGGGGCAAGGTTGAAAGAAGATGCTGTTTCATTATTTCCAGGTCTACCAGATCGCTTAGGCCGTCGGAACAGAGCAGAAAAATATCGCCGGCAAACAGGTTGCCCCGTATTATATCCACTGTTGGATTTTTTTTAATGCCAACGGCTCTTAAAATCACATTTTTCAAGGCATGGTTGCTGATATCCTCGGGTTTGATCAGATTCTGGTCAAGTTGCTCCTGAACCAGGGAGTGGTCTTTGGTCAGTTGTTTTAATTCATTGTTTCTCATTCTGTATGTGCGGCTGTCACCAATATGGCCAAGCACATAACGATTCGCTTCAATGGCAAATAATTCAGCTGTGCACCCCATGCCTTCGCAACCGGGATGGCTACCGGCGTAGTCCAGAATAGATTCATTGGCATTTAAGAATACACGCTGGATGGTGGTATATGTGGGTTCATTCAGGGCGAATGCCTCGGCAAACACGGTCCTGGCCGTATCTGCAAATATGCGGCTGGCCACGTCACCGCCCATAGAGCCGCCTATACCGTCAGCGACAAGGCCGAAACCGTTTTGTTCATTGACCAGAATGGCATCCTCATTATTTTTACGTTTCAGGCCCCGGTCGGTTTTTCCAACAAAGTTATAATTTGCCATTTTATTTAAATCTCTTTGCCATGAAATCAATCAGGTTGGTTTCGTCAAACGAGATGTGCCGGTTTTTTCTGAATTGTGCCAGATCATCATAAATTTTTTTGCCGGAATCGTAACGTTCTCCAGGATCTTTTTCCAGGCATTTCATTACAATTTGGTTGAGTTCATCGGGAATGTCCGTTCGAACCGTGTTTATGGGGGGAATAATTATTTTAGGTAGATTGCTCAACGCCTCAAGCTCATTTTCAAATTTATACAGGCGCTTTCCTGATAAAATTTCGTAAAAAATAATCCCTAAAGCATAGAGGTCTGACTGATGATCTGCTTCTTTTCCTAAGGCCTGTTCAGGTGACAGATATGATAATTTCCCCTTTATCACGCCTGCCCGGGTAAAGCTGGGCTCAGAGCGCGCTTTGGAGATACCGAAATCGCTTATCTTGACTTCCCCTTTAAATGAGATCAGCATGTTCTGGGTACTGACATCCCTGTGAACAATATTCAATGGTTCCCCGGTATCTTCATTGGTCTTTGTATGCGAATAATAAAGGCCAAGGCTTATTTTTTGAATGATGAATGTGGCCATGCCTACAGGCAGACCTTTTTTCTCATGGGCAAGAATTTCGGCAAGATTTTTTCCAGGGACATATTCCATGGCCATGAAATGGGCGTTGTGAAGTTTAATTAAATCATAAATCTGGACAATATTGGGATGTTGCAGAATTGCAGCTAACCGGGCCTCCCGAATGAACATATCCACAAAATCCTGATTTTCCATCAAATGGGGTAAAATTTTTTTTACGGCTACGGTTCGCTTGAAGCCGCCGTCTTTTATATATTTGGCAAGATAAAGTTCGGCCATGCCGCCCTGGGCAATTTTTTTGGTGAGCAGATATGGCCCGACTTTATGTGTCTTTTCAAATTCTTCAAGTGCTTTTTGCTGCTTGTTTTTAAGGTATAGATCTGTAAGAAAAACAGCCGCAATAAAACAGACGGCACATATCCCCCAGATAATAAATATAAGCCGTTCATATCCTGCAATGGTCTGATCCAGCTGTCCGGCATCAATACCAAAAAGAATCTTTCCAATGGGCACAGTTGAAAAAACAAGCACTTTGGAAAAACAGATAATGCTTTTGCCTTCTATGGTCATACGGTTAATGGACAGCGTTTTTTCAGTACGGACTGTTATTTTATTTGCAGGTTCCGTATATTCCTTGCCGATTTTATCCGGGGCACTGTGGGCTATAATTTTATCGTCATGGTCAAGGATGGAAACAAAAACCGGGCGATGCTTTTTTTCCAGTTCTCCCACAGCCACATTCAGTGTAAGCACATCGTTTTCCAGCAAGGGAGCCCTCACTTTTTCAGCTATTGTTTCTGCGGACAGCACCCCTGAGTCATAGATTTCATGCCGGCTTTCATCCTGGGCGTTTTTAATTAAAATATGAAATAAGATACCTATACCAAGAAAGATAATGGCATATGTAATTAAATAATTGCGGTTGCGGTTTAAGAATTTATTCTCCCTGGCAACTTTTGACAGGCTTGAATAGAGGCTTGATTCAAGTAACAGGGTCAGGGTTCCAGATTTAGATTCTTTATTTTTATTGGACAGCATATGGGTTCTCCGCTTATTATAACGTGTTATGCAAAAAAAGTCCGGTGTTTAACCGGAGTCTTTTTTTAATCGACGCCCCTTGGATATAAAGATTTGAGGCCTTACTGTTGATCTGAAATAACAGAAATAATTTTAGCACACTTGGTGATGATACGTTGTTTAATCCAGCCTAATTCTTCAAATTTATTTAGATCATATAACATAATGGTTTTTTCGGGGTTGCTATAGCGGGTAAGAACAGTTAACGACTCTATCCTGCCATCACAGGTCTGTTTTGAAAAACGCGTTGCTGTCTGGCAAAGGGGACAGGTAAACAGGGCCGCATCATCGGCTTCGTCTGCTGTGCTATCTGTCATATTATTGGTCGGTATATCTTTCTTTTGAATCCATATCAATGCATTCTGGTAATTTGCCGCCCCGAAAAATAAAAGAAGACAAAGAAAGCTTAATACCGCAAAAAGCATCACGATTCGGTAAAACTGATCAAAATTCTGTGTGGCAATGGAGATGAACACTTCTCCGACCCTGGTGTCGGAAAAGGTGATGGGGGTTAAAAAATTCATGACATTATGGGTCTCAAGACTAATTACCCGCCAGTATTTAATATTGTCTTCCTGCTGTGCATATTTCCTGTGCAACGTAAAAAATTGGTTCTGGTCGGAATACGCAATGATTTTATTTTTA
>DATFIL010000204.1:0-2290 GCA_035270145.1 Desulfobacter sp.
TTTTTCCGAATCCATTCATAAATCTCTTCTGTTTTGGACCAGTCATCTTCCGCGCCCTTGGCACCGCCGCCGGTATCAATGGCAGCACGCCAGATCCCCATGGAGTTTTTGCTGTTCTCCACCGGGTACCTGGCATTAAAAATCAATTCGTTGATGTCTTCCCAGGTGGTGACCCAGCCGTATTGCACCCTGTGGCTGGATAAATCCTTTTTCCAGGCCTTAATCATGAACCAGAAACCGGCCTGCTGAACGTCAATGCCTGCAGTCAGGGCAATGGTGTCTTTGGGCACCACACCGGCAGGCAAGTCAATACGATGGGCCAGGATTTCAGATTCTTCCTGGGTTTTTATTTTCGGCCGGTAAGGTTCAGCCTTAAACCCGTTACAAAAATCCTGCATGGCCATGGGGCCTTCATCAAGGCCCTTAAGGAACGAGGCGGCACATTCTGACAAGCTCACAAAATAAGACAGCCAGGCCGGAATCTGAAACCCGATGGATGCCGGACGGAACCGGGACAAATACGCGTCCATGGTCAAGGCCTGATCCTGGACCATCCACAACCCGGCACGCACTGCCTGGTTTCTAAGATCGTCATCCCATCGGCCGCCACAATGCTCACATTCATACCAGGCCAGGTGCTTATTCTTTATGGCCGCCCGGTCCGCTTTGCTGCCCCCATCCCATTTAATATTTTCAAACTGCATCAATTGCCGGGCGGCGCATTGCGGACATTTGACATGATAGTCAAAAAGCACATCCGATCCTTGCAGGGCCTGCCAGATATTACCGTCCTCAAGGGATGGCGACGAAATTTTGAAGAACTTGTAAATGGATCGATATGTATTGAACCGCTTGTCAATCAGGTCCAGGGGGTTGGCCTCTTTACTGCTGCCCGGTGAAAAGCCCTCCTTGTCAATCTCATCGGCGATGGCATATCTGATGGGCTTGTTCGCCAGGCGGGCCGCTGACCTGGCCCAGGCAATATATATGGGCATGTGCTGCAACCGGACCCGCAAAGATGATTTATCCCTGTCTTTGCCGGTAAAGTGCTGCCGCAGGCGTGGAGAAGATTGAATCATGGGGATGATCCGGTCATCCATGTTTTCCCGGCCCGTGGCCTCATCGGGAAAGATATACATGACCGGCCCGGGCGCCCGATCAATGCAATACCCAACAAAATTATGGCCCGTTTCGGTTTTGCCGGTCTGGGGCGTGGCACAGATATTAATCTCATGCACAAACGGCAGGGCCGCCGCATCCATGATGCCAACCAGGTACGGCGTCACATCATTGCGCCATATCCCAGGCAACGCGGACATGCTCAATACCCGGTGTTTTTCCACCCACTGGGAAACCGGGATGGCTTTCCGCTTCCTGAAAATCTTTTTTTCCGGTCTTGAAAATGAAAACTCAACCTTGTGCAACCCTTCTTTGACGGATTTTTTAATGGTTTTCCATAGCTTTTCCGAACACCATGCCGGTTTCGTGGAAACGCATATGCCTGCGGACTCATTGAACAATTGATCAGTCATTGTACTCCTCATCAAATAAGACCTGGAATACATCGGTGGATGCATACTGGTTAAGCTGCTCGTCCAATCCTTCATTCAGTGTCTGCAAAAGATCCGCCGTTTTTTCAACCTTACCACCTACAAGCGCAATTATTTCCCGGACCTTTAAACTGAAAAAATGACGGAAGCCGGAATCTAAAACAATAGCCCTGGCGGCCAGTTCTGCCTCAAAGTCCTTCCGAGGGATATATTTTTTCATATCCCTGTCCATCTCAAAATCCGCCCGGGCCAATTTACGATCGAGTAGAGCAACTTCGCGTTCGGTTTTCCGGGCCTGCAGTTCCGCCGGCGGAAGCTCATCATCACCTTTGCGATCCAGTGTGGCGGAATACTCAATGATCTGGCCCTTTGAAATCGTGCCGTCATCATTGATCTTGATCAATCCCCTTTGCTTGTCCCGGGAAAACTTTGATTTGGATATTTTAAATCCCAGGGCATCCAGATACCGCACTATTTCACGCTGGCTTTTAAAAACATCGTCTGTTTTTTCGCTATCGCTCATAGCCCCAACCCCATATCACGCTTTTTTCTGGCAATATCCGCTTCCGTTAACGCACACATACCGTCCGGCACTTTCAAATAATTCAACATCCGATGAAAATCACATGGCTTATTCTCCCGACGACGACGCCCGGCAAAATTACACAGCCTGCATAATCCAGCCTCCGAAGCCTGTTCGATCGTTAATGTGAACTTTGAATCTTCCGTTTTATCGCTCA
>DATFIL010000205.1:0-2079 GCA_035270145.1 Desulfobacter sp.
GTAATGAATTTTGTGAACAAATTCCGTATAGACCCCACGGGGGGAGGAATTAACTATGAAACCTTAGGGGGCGTAAAAGATAAAAATTTGAAATCAGTCCGCATTGACAAGAACTATCGCGGCATTGTTTACAAACCCAAAAAAGGAAATGTTTATCTTCTACTGTGGGTGGACAGCCATGATGAAGCGTATCGCTGGGCCCGGAACAGAGTTTGTGAGGTCAATCCCAAACTGGGCATTCTTCAAGTGTACCGCGTTGATGAGCAGCAGACCCAGCTCGAACATAAGCCCGTGGAAACAGCAACCCTGTTCAGCAATTTAAGGGACAGGGAGCTGCTCAAGTTAGGGGTCCCGGAAAAACAGATAGACATGGTCAGGAGCATCACAACAGAAAAAGAACTTAATAACCTTCAGGATGCATTCCCCGGCAACGTTTTTGTCGCATTAACCTGGCTGGCCCAAGGAGAGACCTATGAAGAAGTCATCAAGACCTTAAACGAGTTTGGGGGTGAGCCTGAGGAAAAGGTGGATACTCAAGATTTTACAAAAGCCCTTGCCCATCCGGTATCCAGGCAGCACTTCCAGGTGGATCCCTCAGAAGAAGCGCTCACCAAAATGCTTCATGCCCCTCTGGAAAAATGGCGTGTATTTCTTCATCCGCTGCAGCGTAAACTGGTGGAGAGAAACTGGAACGGCCCGGTCCGGGTTTTGGGTGGCGCCGGAACCGGAAAAACAGTCGTGGCCATGCACCGTGCCGCCTGGCTTTCATCCCGGCTGGCCGGTCAGGATAAAATACTTTTCACCACCTTTACCCGGAACCTGGCCACGGACATTGAGGTCAATCTAAAAAAAATCATGCCGTCCGACCAAATGCATCTGATTGAAGTGGTAAACCTGGACCGATGGGTGGTGGGATTTCTAAAAAAACATGGGTATGACCATACGATCGTGTATGATGACAGGACTCAGGATTTATGGGAAACTGCTCTGACTTTAAAACCGGACACACCCGTACTACCCGATGAATTTTATCGGCAGGAATGGGCCCAGGTCATCCAGCCCCAGGAAATCACCTCTTTTGTCCAGTATGCAAAAGCGAAACGGACCGGCCGCGGCATCAGGCTTAACCGGAAAGAACGTAAAGATATCTGGCAGGTGTTTGAAGAATACCAGATGCTTCTGGCAGAAAAAAACTACCGGGAGCGGGCCGACGCCATGCGGGACGCCCGCCAGTTAATAGAAAAAGAAAATATTGTCCTCCCCTATGTAAGTATCATTGTGGACGAGGCCCAGGACATGGGCATGCAGGCGTTTAAATTGTTGCGGAGCATGGTGCCGGAAAGCGCCAACGACTTACTGATCGTCGGAGATGCCCACCAGCGTATTTACGACAAAAAAGTGGTGTTGGGGCAGTGCGGAATTAAAATCATTGGAAGAAGCCATAAATTAAAAATTAACTACAGGACCACGGAAGAGACCAGGAAATGGGCTGTCTCCCTCATGAAGGGAATTACTGTGGATGACCTGGACGGCGGAGATGACAGCCTTGGCGGATATGTTTCTTTAATGCATGGTGTTGCACCGCTCGTTGAGCACTACGACTCCTTTAATGACGAAATCAGTACCATCTGCGCCCATCTGAATGAAATCAGAAAAGAGGATGAACAATATCGATCCACCTGCCTTGTGGCCAGGACAAATAAGCAGTTGAATGAATATGAGGCCCGGCTCGAAGCGGCAGGTATACCCGTATACAGACTCAGTGGATTCGATCCCGAAGATCGTTCCAGGGGCGGCGTTCGCCTTGCCACCATGCACCGGGTAAAAGGACTGGAATTTGACCATCTCGCTCTCTGCGGTATCAACAAGGGCATCGTACCCATGAACACACCGGACCTCAATTCAGATGACAGTACTGTCCGCCGAATGGCTGAGGCCCGGGAAAGATCGCTCTTGTTTGTCGCTGCTACCCGGGCAAAAAAATCAGTGATGGTTACAAGCTATGGAACAAAAAGTGATTATCTTTAACTCTTCTAAGTAACTAAAACGGTATCCTACTGTTTTTGTTACTTAAATGAA
>DATFIL010000206.1:0-16170 GCA_035270145.1 Desulfobacter sp.
GTCGAGAACCACGATTTTTCCAGATGATCGTTTGATAATCCATTCAATAAGGTCAAATCCGAAACGGCACAATCTGTCCTTATGGGCAACGTAAAGGTTGATGCTATCTCCCCGGATAGATCGTTCCAAAATGGTTTTAAGACCTTTTCTTTTGAAATTGAGTCCACTTCCGATGTCTGTAATGGTTTCAGCATTTGGAAACTTCTCCTGCATGAATTTGACTTGTCTTTCAAGATCATCTTTTTGTTTGTACGATGAAACACGACAGTAACAAATATCAAATTCATCTTTGATTTCGATAATATAACGCCTGTCTCCACCGGGAGTTCTTTCAGTTTTGATTTTGCCGGATTTATCCCATTGTCTTAACGTATGAACATGAACGGAAAAATACTCCGCTGCTTGTTTTTGTGTGAGCTTTTTTATTTTCATTAAGCATAATAGAGACTTTTAAATACTATCTGTCAACCGTAGTCCTTTAGTCATAATCTTTTATCATTACAATTTTGATAAAGCAAAAGAACATATCACATAAGTGACTGAAAAAACAGAGTCAGTAAAAGGAAAAATGATTTTCTCCAAAGCATGCTGCCGGGTATGACTGCTGTTGATTCCGGCATATTCATTGCCAAAACCGTTTCAGGCAGGTATCATTTTGTCGGCATTGATTTTGCTATTCTTTGGTTTTCTGGTACATATGAACATCCTGCTGGGGAAATGGGATGCTGATACCATTGGCATCAAAGGCCAGCTTGATGTTTTCCTGGAGGGCAAAATATACATTCCAGTAATCCCCTGTATTAACCCAGGGCCGGACCACAATGTTAACACTGGAATCCGCGAGTTCAGACACAGCAATAAGTGGCGCAGGTGTGGGCAAAATTCGCTTTTCTTCTGCCAGAATACCCTGGATCACCTCTTTGGCTTTTTTTATATCATCATTATAACCAATGCCCATGACAAGGTCTACCCGGCGGGTGGGGTTGGCCGTAACATTGGTAATAACATTGGACGTAATGCTGGAATTGGGCACGATCACTTTTTGATTATCCGGGGTACTCAACTCCGTGGTAAACAAAGAGATATTCACGACACTTCCGGCTACCCCGCCAATATCCACATAATCATCGACTTTGTAGGGTCTGAACATCACCAGCATCACGCCTGAAGCAAAATTGGACAAAGAATCCTTCAGTGCAAGACCAATGGCCAGTCCGGCCGCACCCACAATGGTTAGAAAAGAAGTGGTATTGATGCCCAGCTGGCCTGTGGCTGCAATGACGACCATTACCATAAAGGTATAGTAAATAATGTTGTCAACGAACCGCACAAGCGTGATATCCACCTTATTTTTTTCCATCAATTTCGTGAACAGATTGGTAAGTCTTCTGGCTATCCATTTCCCTATCACCAGAATCAGCAGCGCGGCGAAGATCTTTACAGAGTAGGTGGTCACCCAGTAGGTCAGCATCTCTATATATTTTTCAATATTGATTTGTTTCAACCACTCCATTTTACCTCCTTCTAAATTTTGTTATAGTTGTGTAACATCGTTTTCAGGTCCGGCCCTTTTGCCGATAATGGCAAACCTATACATAAGTAAAAAAGATTATATAATAAAGCAACAGGATAAATTCAATTTGACACCCCGTTCATCAGAAGGGATATCATTTTGTAATCCGACTTAAAATCAGATATAGTCATATATTAAGTTTACAATGACTGCTTTACTGAAGCCCTGATAATACTGAGACAAAGGATACTTATGTTTAATTTTTTTTGTAGGCTCATTATGTTATTTGTAGGCTTCATTTTTTTTTTCACAGCACCTTGTGCCGGAAATGACCCAGTGCTCAGGCTTGCCACAGATTCCTGGCCCCCCTATTCTTTGGGACAGGAAGGAGACAGTCTGAAAAGCGGATATGCGTTTGATCTTTGCGCCGAGGTGAGTAAACGCATCCATTGCAAATTAAAGGCAGATCTTCTGCCATGGAATCGGGTGCTGGCCTGCATGAAAAATGGCACCTATGATATTACCTTTCCTATTCAACGCAAGCCGGAAAGAGAGGCGTTCATGGTTTTTACGAATGTGGTCGTTGAAGATCGCGTTTTTTTATGGCACCTGAAAAATTGTAACGAGAGTCTGCCCGGGTGGCAAGCCATTGATGACCTCAAACATTACACCATCGGCATTGTTTCAGGATATACCTACCGTGAGAAGATGGATCAGGCCATTGAAGATGGCATCATAAAAACAGAAAAAGTCAATTCGGCTGCCTCCAACTTTAAAAAACTTTTAGGGAAACGGTTTGATGCATTTCTGGAAAGCGAATCCGTTGTGGAGAGCTTTTTTCAAAAGTACCCGGAATACAGAAACCAAATCACCCACGCACCCCAAATTGTATCCAAGGATATTTTCAGAATCGGAATCTCAAAAAATTCACCGTTTACGGAGATGCTGCCGGAAATCAACAGGGTGATCCAGGAAATGAAAGAAGATGGAACCATTGACCGGATTATGAGAATGACAAGATAGCTGTTCACTGCTTTTCTGCAATCAAACCGGCTCTGATCGTGCGTATCAAATTTGCAAGCATTAGTAAAATCAGTATCCAGAACACCACCCAGGCGATGGTATCAAATTGCGGCCCGCCTGCCAGGGCCGCATACAAATAAGGCAACAGGGCATTAAGCAGCACGATGAATCCCCAGAAAAGGACCTTGGGCCATGCCATAACCCGGCCGCTCAGGGAATTGATCAGGCGGGCAGAGCCTACAATAAACCCCGGCACGGTGATCATGTCTAAAAACAAAAAAACCAGGGGATTAATCCCCCGACTTTCCAGAAGGCTTTTGAATACGACATACTTAACGATATCGTAGCACCATAAAAAGCATATGCATCCAAGTTCATGGCACCTTCTAATTCTCATGATCAATCAATTTAGAGATTGTCTTTGACCACATGAAAAGAAATTTTCGATGCTGTAACAGTGCTTCGGCCCGAATGAAGAAAGGAGACAATCCAGACGCCCTGGAAAAACAGAATCATGCCAGGATGCCACAGGGCTTTAAATCCTTGATCCAGAGAAACGACTACTTCGGGATCAGGTAAAAAGGCCAGCAGCGCGATGGTGTAAGCAATGGCTGCCAGGGCCATGATCTGGTACATGGAAAATTTGCGTTGCCCCCTGAAATCCGCCCGGAAAAATTCAGACACTACCCGCCAGACCTGGGTCACCACAAGAGTTTCCACAAGGGCGAGGCCGGCAAAACCCTGGAGGAACAGCAAGGTGCCGGCAAGTCCGGATATCGCATAAATCACGGCGGTAATAATCTGGATGGGAATCATTTTTTCACCGGCCATACCCGACGCATAGGCCACTTTTTTGGTCTCCCCCGTAAAGACCACATTAAAACTGTCAAACAGTTTGCGGGTTTGACCGGTACACCGGCTCAACGGCTTGCCATAACAGCACCCAAAACTAAGGCAGGCCAGGCGTCCCAAAGACTCCCCAAACGTATAACCAATGCTTAAACAAGCCATCATCACAGCAACAGGCACATGAAATTTAAAGGTTGCGCCCAACGTCGCATTCACCATCATGATGATCCAGGGTGCGGTCACCACACCGGCAAACACGGCGCCGCCAATGGTCAGGGTGGATTTTTTCTTTTCAACAATCCGGGCAACAATTTTAGAAGCCGGAATGGTCACAGCCAGCAGCAGAGTAGTCAACAACACCAGGACGGAAATGGGCAGCCCGACCGATGCGGCCAGAATGACGACTATTATCACGCCAAAGGTGTAAGCATTGGCGGACAAAAGACCGTACCAAGTCAGATTCATCCCCCGCCACTGGCCCTGATCCATCTTTTCCAAAGGGAACGCCGCCACCATCTGCCACTTTTCTTTGGGCAAAGTTTTAAATCCCCATCTGAGTACAATACCAATCAACAGGCCCAGTCCAACAACAAAAAAAATTACAGCCATTACAGATCTCCAAAAGTTGCAGTTTCATCAGAACAGCAGGCGTGGCCGATATCTGAGCGCACGGTCACTTCAGTTTCCACCAGGGGTCTGCCAAACCCTTCACTGAAACGGCTGCTCACGTCGGTGCGCATCTGGTTTTCCAGCAAGTCTTTGGAAAAACAGATGCGCTGTTTTTGAAATATAACAATGGTTGTGGATGACCCCGGACGGTAAAGGCTTTTGGGGCACCCCTTTTCCATAAAAAGTCCGGGCACCACATCCCGGGGATTTTCATATCCTTTTTTACTGTAACACTGGACAATTTTTCCGATCATCATGGCCACCACTTCAACCATGCACACCAGCCCACATCCGGTCCCCCCGGGCACATCCGTATTAATGACAGTGACCACCCGCCGATTTTTAGAGTATGGTGTGACCTCCCGGACCACAGCCCCGGGGTTGCAGGAATGAAAATGCCCGTCTATTTCATAAATATCCAATACCATTCCTGCCACGGGCGTATGGTTATAGTGATATTTATCCGGGGTAAGCCGGGTGACGGCGAAACTGCCAAGCTCAAAAGCGTTAAGCCACTGGGGTTTATCCCGGCCGATAAGCTCGGGGAAATTAAAGAACTTGCCTTTAATAAAAAGGGCCGACTTTTCTGAAAAAGCCCCAACCAGAAGGCGCGAATCTGCCGGAGAGACGACGGCATCAGCGCGTTCCGGCATGGGGCGAAGCTGTTCATATCGAATTTTGCGTTCAAACACTTTTCGAAGCGTATCAAGCTTTGCAGGATCTCCTGTCACCTCACTTAAATCAATGCCTTGGGTGGCCAGAAAACGTTCCACATCAGACGGTGGCTTAAAAAAAGGCCAATCATAGGAAACAGCCCCAATCAGGCTGGACATCCGGGCCGAAATTATCAAATGAAACAAAAAGGATGAATTTTCACGAATTGGCGAATAAACAGCACGGATAACGGGATCTGCTTTAAGCATTTCGGTTCTGACCTGTCTGGTTTTACGGTCTATATATTGATGTTTCATAATGCCTGCATAATGCCCGCGTTTTGTTTTAACGGTGTTAATTTACGACTAAAAAAACATGTGTAAAATATTAGAAAACCTTAAGGCCGCACAGGTGCTACCTGGACGAAAAGCCATGTTTGGACGCAAAGTTGCCCAGATGCAAGGCGCAGACACATTTGTAACCGGAGCAACCTGGAAAGTTGTGAGGATTGCAAATGTGTCTGCAACGCCGCAGCTGGGTGACTTTGCGTTCAAACATTAGCTATCCTGCCAGGCCCTCATCTCCCGGCTTACTACAAGGACCATCAGGTAAATAAACTTCTTAAGCGTTTCAGGCGCACAAGTACCATCCATGAAATCCTGGCGCATGGATTTTAAAAACCTGAGTATATCCTGGCTACCCAGAATCTGACCAAGGGCCTGCCCGTAAGAATTATCCCGGTATCTTGCCCACAGGTCTATCTGCTCAAAGACCTTGCCGAGCAGATCAAACCCCTGACTGACATGGGCCTCTCTTAAGTTCCGGCCGTAATAGCTTTCAGCTTTTGCATTAAACTGCCTGCCCGGCAGGGACATGGGTTTATGCTTACCCGTACCGTCAAGAATACCCTGGGTGATCCGGCCCCATGCGGCATGGGTCTGCGGCCTATTGACCCGATTGTCAAGGTCATCAAGAATGGGGGCACTGTTCAAGGCCGATATAAGATCGGCGCCCTCGGTTTGAATCAGGGAGATCAAGGCTCGCTGGTATTCCCGGACCAGCACCCGGGTGTAACCGGGATACCTGTGGCTTTGTCTGGTTTTAGCCGTATTTTTCAAAATTTTAGCCAAAAACCGGTTCCGGGTCCGGGTTTTAACAAAAAATGTTGGCACACCAATGGCCGTACAAAAAAATATCTGGCGGCGCTCGCTTTCAACAATTGGGGAATCCGGGATCATGGCATGGTCCACCTGCCGGGAATAGATATACTTCTGAACCAGGGCCGTAATCAGCACCTGCAGGTCAGCAGCCTTTCCCATATCCCTGACAATATCTTCAAACACGCTGAAGTAACGGTGTTCAAACCCGGAATACCCCATCTGATGGTATTTCCTCAAACGGACCAGCTGGTACAGGGCCATGCGACCGTCAAACACACCCATTTCGGTCAGGTCTTTTTTAAGGTCGTCTTCGCTTTCTAGACTGCCGTTCAAGGCCGGACTATGAAAGGTGCTCATCACCGAGGTAAAATAGTCAATGAGCCGGCCGTCCGGCACAAAATCGCCTTTCAGCCTGAATATATTTGCAATCAAACGGTCAAGCCACACCGGGCCAAAAGGGGTCAAAGATTTGCCCATAATTTTGAGATGGGCCTTTTTCTTCCATCGCCGCCAGATCATGCGCAGATGGGTATGGGTCAATTCGTGGGGCATAAAGCCCAGAACCTGTTCAGGGTGAAACGCCTGGAATTCAAGTCTGTGGGGGGCAGCAGAATAGGTGGTGGCAAACAGGGGCAAAAAATGCTCCCAGATTTTTATGGCCAGATCGCCTGTATATTTTTCATCCAGGGCCGTAACCCCTGAGCCCGGATCCGCCATGCACCGGGACAGTTTAACGCTGCCGAGACTGATATGGGTGCCGTTATTGGCCAGACTGATATTAGAGGTGTTGGGCAGTACCACAAGGTTGGAGTTAATAATGCCGGCCTCTTTGAGTTGGGTTACGGCATTGATCTGGCTGCGGGACAACACCTTGTGGCAGACACCCATGTACTCTTTTTTTTCTTCCCCCCGGTCCCATCCGGACAGACAGGGACTCATGAATAATTCGCGGTAAAACGCATCCGAAATAATATCATTAAGCCGTTTTTGATCCCCAGGCGGGGTGGCGGAAAAAAACACCTTTACCTTCTGGCCGTTTTCGTTGAGTTCAAATTTATGCCCGGCATAGGCCACCAGGGCCTGGGTCAAAAGAAAACGAAGCAGGTTTTCACCGGCAAGCTTCTCTCCCAAGCTCTTTGGACCATCAGATTTGACCGGGTAAAAAGAAAAAAGTTCAGGAGAACTGTTGTCATTGGAAAAATGGGCGAGCATTTTTTCGCCCCAGGCCTTTATCGGTTCCGGCACACCATTGTCATCACCAATCGCATCGGCCAGGGAGAGCTTGAGCAAATAAGAAACAGGCACCCGAACCTGATTTTCCCCGTTTTTTTCAAACACGAAACAGCCCGCATCCTTGCGATATTCTGATGCGGGCACGGATTTATCAGCCTTAAGATCCTCGTTAAACACGCGATTGGCATACCGGTTGAGCACCCGGCGGGGAAACCATACCCAGGAATTTTCCCAATCTTTGCCATCCTTATTTTTGAGCAATCGTTCCAGGGCCATGACCCGTCGCTGGGAAGTTTCTCCGGTTCTGGCCTGTTCCACAAGATTCCGGTAATAATTGGAAGTCTCAATGACCCGGGCCAAATCTATATTTTCCCGTTTTCCCGCGACCACCGCCTGAAATTCATTTTCAGCACCTGCCGTGGCATCTCCGGCCATGAAAGGCAGGGTCTGGACAAAACGATCAGGGGTCTGATCATTAAGACCAATAGCAGCGCTAATCCGATCCAGACACAAGGTCATGTCAGACGGCGTGAACACATTGTTTTCGTTACGTTTTACGGCTGCAATCATGTTGAGAAGTAATCCTGTCCGGAATGTTTATGAATCTTTTAGGCCCATGGTCAGAATTAAATCTGCCACAGATGCGCCGGATTTTAAGTCGCCATCAAGGCACGCCAACGGAAGCAATTGGCATATGGGTCCTTTGGCGTAACGCCGAAGGCGGCTTAAAAGACAAGCAGATGGGCGATTTTATTTTGATCATGGGCCTTACCCTAAGAAAGAAAGTAGTACATTATTATTACATTAATGTTATAAGGATACTAAGATTTTGTGAAATAATCGTCTGTATGAAAAAGAGGGGGGGATCCGGCAGCCCAACCGCCGGAATTCATATGGAAGGGAAACAATTACCTATCTATTTTTTTTCTTAATGCTTTAATCCTGCTGCGCCGGTTTTTCGAATCAAGGCGCCGGTTTTTTGATGCCCGGGTGGGCCGGGTGGGTTTTCTTTTTTTCACAGGCCGGACAGCACGTCTGATCAATTCCGCAAGCCGTTCCAATCCGTCCTCACGATTTTTTGCAGCACTTCTATAGGTCATGGCCTTGATCACGATAACGCCCTGCCGGGTAATGCGCTTGTCTTTAAAAGATAAAAGTTTTGCCTTAATTTCATCCGAAAGATCCGAGGCATGAATATCAAAACGGATATGAACACCTGAAGACACTTTGTTCACATTCTGGCCCCCAGGTCCCCGGGACCGGATGGGATAAAATTCAATACTGGTATCCGGGATGGATATGCGATCGGATATTTTCAAAAGTCACCTTCCTTTCTAAGCGCCTATTACCCCCCAAACCCACTTTATCCCTAAAACCACGGTAACCAGCAGGGCGCAGCCACCTGCAATATTCAACACAGGACCGTTTCTGTACTGCTTGGCCCAGTTTCTATCGTTGAGCAGCCATAAAAATATCCCCACAAAAAGCGGTGTGCCCAGAAATGACAGGGCCAGCATGATCAGCAACAGGTTAACCGGCCTGCCGGAAAGAAAGGCACCGGGCAGGGCAATGAGGCACCCGACCAGAATTGTCAGCCGGTACCAGCCGCTTTTGGGACGCATCTCCCAATTCATTTTATCCCCAAGCACGTAGGCTGCGGCAATAAAGGTGGGCATAATTGTTGAAAACACGGCACACCAGATGCCCAGGCAGAAAAAGCCATGGGCGTAGCTGCCGAGAAGCGGCTCAATGGCATCGGCCATTTCAAAAAGGGTATTTACATGGATATCTGCCGGGTGAAGCACGCAGGCGCCGGTCAGATAGATGGCCGTACAGTAAAGCCCGAATGCCCCAAGAAGAGAAAGGGCCGTATCAAAACGGGCTGTTTTCAGATCTGACATCCCCCACCCTTTTTCATGCACCGTATAGGTCTGCATGGACAAAATGGTCACATGGATAGAACCGCCCATGATAGCGGTCATCATCAAAATTTCAGCTTTTCCGAAATGGGAGAAATCCGGCAAGAGCCCGCCAATGGCCAGGCCCATATCCGGCTTGGCAATAAAAAGGGTACCGATAAAACAGATCACAAGCAAAGAGACAATAATCTTGCACACCATCTCAACAATCCTGTATCCGCCGTGGGCCACCAGAACATAGAAAGCAAAGGTAAAGAAAATCCCCCACCAGGGCACATCAAGGCCGGTTACATATCCGGTCACGGCAATCAGAATTTTTAAAAGCACCACATTGCAAAGCCAGATTACGACAAGGGCGTCCAGGGTCACCAGCCAGGCAGCCAGACTGCCCCATTTATCCTGTACAATGGAAACAATCCCCCGGCCCCCGATAAGAGCGGTCTTGGCCGCCATGTACTGGCAGACAAAGGCCAGCACCACACTGAGCACCACCACCCATAAAAAATCATAACCATAGGTCCCGCCGGCCTTGGTGACACTTAAGGTAGTTCCCGGACCGGCGGCCACGGCACTGACGATCCAGGCCGGTCCCAGCGCAGAGATAAAGCGTTTAAACGACATGCTTTTCCTGGATGGACGATTTTGATCTTCCTTTAAATCCGCCATAATGGTCTCCTGTTTACTCGATCATCAAGCTTTTATATTTCAATCCAGGCAATAAATTTCAGCCTTCAAATGTTGATGAATATCCGCTTCGCTAAGTGCGTACAAACTGTCTATAAAATGAGGCAGAAAAAAGCCTGGACCTGCCACCCGGGCCGCGGCCAGTTCCCCGGCAATACCCGCAACAGCAACGCCTGCAACCGCGGCGTCAAAACCGTTTTCAGCCACAGTATAAAACGCGGTACAGATGGCAGAAAGCATGCAGCCGGTACCGGTTACCGCGCCCATGAGTTGAGATCCGTTGGCGATCTTGACCATTTTACCCGGCCCCAGGATCATGTCTGTTTTCCCGCTGACAACAAGGGCAGATGCGGATGCAAGAAGCGCATTTGCACCGCGTGGCAAGTCATCCGCATTTCGGTCAGGCCGGCCATGCCCGGTCAAAATCGCCCTGGCCTGTTCCGGAGAAATCCCGCTGTCCACCCCCTTGGTGGACGAATGGCCTGCAGCAAGGGCGCAGATTTCGGAAGGGTTGCCCCGTATGATTTTTGCCGGGGCAAGGGCGCAAAGCTCCCGGGCAATATCCGTGCGGAAGGGCCCTGCACCAGCCCCCACAGGATCCAGGACAACGGGCTTTTTCGCCTCCCCGGCAAGGGTCATCAAGGATTTCATGACCGAAATCCGATCCGGAACCGGGGTACCGGTATTAATGCAAAGGGCGTCCGATACACCGGACATATACGCGGCATCATCATCGGCCCAGGACATCATGGGTGATGCCCCAAGGGCCAGAAGCACATTGGCGGTCTGGTTCATGACCACAAAGTTGGTCACCACATGGACCAAAGGTCTTGTATCGCGCAACGCGGCAAAAAGACTATAGGTATTTTCAGCCAAGTCATGGGCGTGCATATGATCTCTCTTTCCTTTATCTTAATCTCGATGATCAAGTTTTTGTTAATTTGCCCAACTTCGGCGTTGGAAAAAATTTTTAACCCTCAAAATATGTTGTATATTCATCCGGTTAAAAATTGTTTCCGCCTTGAATTTGAACAAATTTACTAAAAACTTGATCATCGAGATACAGGGAATTAAAAGGCGGGAATAAATGAAAACCTAAATTTATATCCGCTTCCCTGCGTCGGCATTATCCGCATCAGGTTCCAAGGGTCAGGAATATCTTCCTTCTCAGCCGGCTAAAGCCCCCCCAGCAAACGTTATTTTCAAAATTGAACTATGAACGGCAATTAATAATTTGTCAATATATTTTACACCCCAAGGGAGGTGGGCAAGGCAGCGCCCTGCCCTTCTCTCATGAAGAATACAGGGCTTGATCATTTTTTCGGCCACGTATTGGGGAAGGGCGGATTCCATATCTGCCCTGTTCAGGGGCGGATATGGAATCCGCCCCTACAGTTTGGACCAAACAATGATTAAGGCCAGAATACAGCAGAAAAATCAATTAACCATACGGTCGTGGCCTTCCCACTCTTTCTCCCGCAATTTGAACTTTTGCAGCTTGCCTGTGGCGGTTTTGGGCAAGGGACCAAATTCAATAGACTTGGGTGCCTTGAACCGGGCCATCTTTTCCTTGCAGTATGCAATAATTTCAGCCGGATCCGGATTGGTTCCGGCCCGGGGTACAATAAACGCCTTGGGCACTTCACCCCATTTTTCGTCGGGTACCGAGATTACGGCCACTTCCAGCACATCCGGATGGGTGTACAGCACATTTTCGATTTCAACGGTGGAAATATTTTCACCGCCTGAAATAATGATGTCCTTTTTCCGGTCCATAATCTGCACATAATTGTCCGGGTGCATAACCGCCAGGTCTCCGGAATGGAACCATCCGCCCCTGAAGGCCTCGGCAGTGGCTTGTTCATCCTTGTAATACCCCAGCATAACATTGTTTCCCCGCATAACGATTTCACCTATGGTGGTGCCATCCCTTGGTACCGGTTCCATGGTCTCGGCGTCCACCACATCCATGTGCTCGGCCACAATATAGGGGACACCCTGACGGGCCTTGATGCCGGCCTTGGCCATAGGGGAAAAATCATCCCATTTATCCTGCCACTGGCATACGGAGTGCGGACCAAATACTTCGGTCAAACCATATGTCTGGGTGATATTGGCCCCGATATGTTCCATGTTCTGGATCACCATGGGTGCCGGCGGCGCGCCGGCGGTCATGATCTCCAGCTTGTGAGAGAGTTTGACATCGTTGTCCTTGGCAAAAGCAGACATGCCGATAAGAATGGTTGGCGCAGCACACAGATGGGTAACACCCACCTCGTCGATAATCCGGTAGATCTCAACCGGATCAACCTTTCTCAGGCAAACATGGGTGGCGCCCATGGCTGTGATGCCCCAGGTAAAACACCACCCATTGCAATGGAACATGGGCAGGGTCCATAGATATTTGCTGTCCAAATCAATTTTGAACTCCAGCAACTCGCCCAACGCGTTGAGATACGCGCCCCGGTGGTGGTACATCACGCCCTTGGGCAGGCCTGTGGTACCGGAAGTATAATTCAAGGCCAGAACTTCCCGTTCATCTTCAATGGCAAGAACAACCGGATCATCCGGACTGTCCGCCAGAAAACGTTCATATTCAGGTCCATCCAGGGGCATGGCATCGTCAATGTCACAGATATTAATAAAGGTTTTCACTGCGGTGAGCTCGGACACAACCTGGGACATAAGGTTGCCGAATTCATTGTCCGCCACCACGACTTTGGCGTCGGAATGATTAATGATATAAGACATTTCATTGGCAGACAGACGGATATTGATGGAAACCAGGGCTGCCCCCAGCAACGGCACGGCATAATGGGCTTCCAGCATAGGCGGTGTATTGGGACAGATAAAGGCAACCTTGTCACCCCGGTCAACGCCAAGGGCCTTCAGGCCATTGGCCAGACGAAATACCCGTTCCTGGAACTGTGTCCAGGTAAAGGTTTTATCCCCATATATAACTGCAGTTTTGTCCGGAAAGACTTTTACGCTTCTATCCAGAAAATTGGTGGGGCTTAAAATTTCGTAGTTAACGCTTTTTTCCGACATGACAGGGTTCTCCTTATTTTTTTTATATGAAAGTTGTGAGTTTTGAGTGATGAGTAGTGAGATTAAAAGCAAGCTGTTTTCCTCACAACTCAATACTCACAACTCAATACCCACATCTTTCATTGTTTGTTGTGGGTTGGGCCTGGGTGTTGATAGATCAGGTCAGCCCATGGCTGTTATTAATTTTATAAATTCTTTCCGTGCCTCATTAACAACGATTCTTTTAATCGTTCAATCGGTAATAGTCTCATATTTTTACGGCTGGCAACCTGACGCGCAATAGGTTTAAAACCTATAGATATTTTTTTCTGCATTTTACAACGCACCAAACAGCCCCGCGGAAAGAGCCGCTAACGCTATTTTTTCATTTCATAAACCCAGTGCACGGCAGCCTTGACAAGTTCTGTGTAATGTTTGAGCTGAAGCTTTTCCTTGATATTTTCCCGGTGGGAGCCTACGGTCTTCATGCTAAGATTCAGTCTTGCCGCAATTTCCTTTGAGTCCAGGCCCTCGCCCATGAGCCGGAATACCTCAAGTTCCCGATTGGTCAAGGTATCCAGACTA
Organism: Desulfobacter sp.; assembly: GCA_035270145.1. Taxonomy (GTDB): domain Bacteria; phylum Desulfobacterota; class Desulfobacteria; order Desulfobacterales; family Desulfobacteraceae; genus Desulfobacter. The sequence continues at coordinate 13,317 of DATFIL010000206.1, forward strand.
AACCCTACGGCAGACGGCTTTCTTGAAATCATCCGGTTGAGCAGCTTTTCTTTGATCTTATTACTGGCATAAATGTGCCCGGACAGGACCTGGCGCACCGCCTCCACCACATGGCCAATGGCCCGCCGTTTCATCACATAGCCCCTGGCACCGGCCATCAAGGCCCTTTCTGCATACATTGAATCATCATACATGGACAAAACGAGGATTGGCAAATCCGGGTATTTGGCGCGCAGTTCCGTCACCAGGTCAATGCCGTTGCTCTCAGCCAGGGAAATATCCACAATCATAAGATCCGGCATCTCCTGTTCAATGATCTGCCGGGCCTTTGATGCCGTATTCGGACAGGCCACCACCGCCAGATCCGGTTCCCGGTTGATCAGTTCACTCATACCCAGGCAGAAAATGGGGTGGTCATCCACAATGACAATTTGGGATTTTTGACGGGCCTGAATCATACCGGAATATTCTCCTTTTTTTCCAGGACCGACGAATTTAAAATAACATGGATCTGTGTTCCCTTGAGTCCTGTATCAATGTTAAATTGCGCATCAATGATCTTCGCCCGGTAAGCCATAATCTGCAAGCCAATACCCCGGCCCGGAGGCTCAGAATCAACGCCGGTACCATTGTCCGCCACCTTAAAATGGATCAGACCATCTGCCGCATCCCGGGCCAAAGAAATTTCTATGTAGTCGCAATTTGAATGTTTAACCGCGTTGTTCACCGCTTCCCTTGCAATATGGTAAAGATGAATGGCACAGAACTCTTCCAGGATATCCACACCCTCGTCCATGCGGTACGCAAACCGGATACCGGGATAATAGGCAAACTGATCGGCAATCTCTTCCAGGGCGGACTGAAATCCATGGCTGACCAGATGAACCGGGCAAAGCCCCCTGGCAAGCTGCCGGGTCTTTTCCACGGCATCTTCCATGAGCACACCCATTTTCCGGGCAAGGTCTGCGGCAGGATCATGCCGGGATTTAAGATCTTCCCGGATCACGGCTGCCAGGCCTGAAATGCCGATGAGATGGGGACAAAGATCGTCATGAAGTTCCTGGCCGATGTTCATCCGTTCCCGGTCCCCGGCCTGCATCACCTGTTTTTCAAGTTTTTTGGACCGGGCCATGAGCTGCCGAAGCGGTGTGGTAATGGTCCGGCTGATACCAAAGGCCACGGCCAGCATGATACAAAAAAACAGCAGGGAGATGCCTAAAAACACGTTGCGGATGGTTGTTAACGGCTGGTAAAGCTCATCCAGGTAGGATGACGAGGCCACAATCCACTGGTATTCAGGAATATAATTGAAGATCACCAGTTTTTTGCGTGCCCGGGTCTCCCCGGGATTTTTCCAATAGTAGACAGACCGGCCCTTTTTGCGTTGCATCATGTCTTTGAGATATTGATTGGGCAATTCAGGGGCCTGAAAAATATTAATATTCTGCAGGGCCGGATGGATGATGGCCCGGCCGTTCCTGTCAAAGACAAAGGCATAACCGCTTTGCCCGAATTTTAAAGAGAGAATACTTTGCCTGAAATCCTGGACATTGACAAGTCTTATGAATTCGGACCGGTAGGCCGAAGCGGCAATGATCCAGTCCCAGGGTTTAAAATAGGCCATATAAAGGGCTTTAGGCCGAAAATTTTCTTCCTCGGGATTTTTCCATTCATACTCCAGATATCCCTGCTTTTTTTCCATCATCTGCCGGATAAAGGCGTGTTCAGACAAGTTGGTGCCGATGAGTTCGGCTCTCGGGTGCACGGTCACATCCCCATGGCTGTCCAGGCAGTAAAGATAGCCCGATGACCCTATGCTCTGGCTTAAAATCACTTCAGCCGCCCTTTTGCGGGCTTCCTCCCGGGAAATGGTACCAGCCAGAGACCTTTGGTACAGGTCGGTCAGTATGTCCAGATTTTTTTCCGCCACAGCCCGCAGATGATTTTTAATGGCGACATTCACAGATGTATTAACCATGTTGTAAATCATGGCGGTGGTATTGGTCAGCTCGCTTTCAATGCGGTCTTCAATATTGTTGCGCACATAGACATAGATAAACAGATTGCACAGAACCATGGACAGAAAAAAAATCAGGGCAAAACTGATGAGAAACTTGTACCGGATCTGAAGTGAGCTTAAAAAAAGCCGGAGCCTGGAAAATTTCCCCTGTTTAGTCTCTTTTGTTACATGTGTTGTTGCAAGTTCAGTCACGCCACCCGTCCCATCAATTAATGTGCATACTGCCTGTTTTTACCGTTAGGAGAGGCAGGTATGGATTGTCAACGAGAATATTGTTATAAGGGCCATGTGTTTGGCAACCAGGCCCAACCCAGGACAAAATATCAAAAAAGACGGAAAATACCATGAAATTCAAAAAAGTTATTGCCCGGTTCGATGCAGACAACATTGAACTTGCCGAAGAAATGATCTGCCATATTTTTTTTTCGTTCAACCTGAAAGGCGTCATCTGCGAGGTACCCATCCCCGAACCCGATGAGGGTTTCGGCACCCGGACCCTGAAACAACCTGAGCACAACAGCATTATCGGTTACCTGCCGGACACCGATGTTTCCGACATCATGATTTCCAAAATCAAGGCGCGTCTGGCAGGATTGTCGGATATGGATGTCCAGGTGGATGTTTTATCGGAAAGTGTGGATGAAAAAGACTGGGCCCATGCCTGGAAAGAATATTTCAACGTTACCCGTATTACGGATAAAATTGTAGTGAAACCCGAATGGAAGGACTATACCCCGGCTCCCGGTGAGATTATCATCCACATTGATCCGGGGATGGCATTCGGCACGGGTACCCACCCCACCACATTCATGTGCCTGGCCCTTTTAGAAGAAT
>DATFIL010000207.1:0-2278 GCA_035270145.1 Desulfobacter sp.
TTTTTGGCAATTTCACGGTCCAGCAGCATTTCGATAACGTAGTCAAGTTTGATGCCCTGTTCGTTCAGTGCGGCATGCAGTTTTTCAGACTGAACTTTATTTCTTGGAAAACCGTCCAGCAGCCAGCCGTTTTTGCAGTCATCCTGTTTGATACGGTCGATCATCATGGGGATGGTGATATCATCAGGCACCAGATCACCCTTATCAATATACGCTTTGGCTTTTTTGCCAAGTTCGGTGCCGCCTTTGATGTTGTCGCGGAAAATCGCACCGGATTCAACATGGGCCATGTTGTATTTGTCTTTCAGGATTTTTCCCTGGGTGCCTTTGCCGCTGCCGTTGGGGCCGAAAAATAAAATGTTCATCTTCACTCCTTGAGATTGGTTTATATTCATGGCCTGTCACAGGGCATTCTTGTTATGAAAACTTAAGATCTGCCCATATCTGCCATAACTGTATCAGGAAATCTTAATATAGGACTGCCCTTTTTTTGTCAAGGTATTGCAGCTGATACGTTTTTTGCTATAACTTCCGGGTAGAAGCATCGGGTAACCGATGCTTCTACCCGGAAGTATAAATGACCTATTTTGACGCAAATGTATGGAGTTTAATCTATGGAATTAAAAGCGCATCAGGAAAAAATCATAAAACAACTGATCACACAGGAAGAAATGCTTTCAAAGCTGTACGGACATTTTTCTCACCAATTTCCTGAATACAGTCAATTTTGGAATCAATTGTCAAAAGAGGAACACAGACACGCAAGATTGATCCAAAAATTATTTGATGCCGCTAAAAAAGGAAAAATATTCTTTGATGAAGGCAAAATAACGACTTATACGCTGAACGCATTTGTTTCGCGGCTCGAACAGATTTTGCAGAAGGCTGTAAAAGGCGAATATGATATAAAAACAGCCTTGGTCTGTGCAATGGATTATGAAAATTCTTTGATTGAAAAAAATATATTCACCCATTTCGATTCATTGAGTGATAAAGTAAAAAGCATACTGGAAATTCTTCATTCAGAAACGATCGATCATGTTGAGTCAATCAGGAAGGTTCAGCAAACAGTGGCGGGAAAGGACTAATCCAGGTATTTTTTATAGTTTCTCAACCTGTCGCAAGAAAATTTTGATTCAAATTCATTGAACCGGATGAAACGTGCGTATTAGGGCCGTGGTCGGAATTAAATTGGGACAAGACCTTGAATGTGCCCCGGCAAATTGATATTAAGGGCAGGTTATATACAAGATTCTTAATTCATACAATCCGGTGCAAAACGTTAAATAATTATTCATATATAAACATATTAAAATAAAGGGAGAAGAAAATGACGGAACTGATTGATGTCAGGGCAAGGGAAATTATTGATTCAAGGGGAAATCCTACGGTTGAAGTAGATGTTACTCTGGCCTGCGGCGCACAGGGCCGGGCGGCTGTGCCTTCTGGTGCCTCAACCGGTGCAAGGGAGGCGCTTGAGCTCCGTGACAACGCTGAAACTCGTTTTATGGGCAAAGGTGTGCTCAATGCCGTGGCCAATGTCAATGAAGTCATAGCCCCGGAGATTATCGGCTATGATGCCATGGATCAGGCCGGACTGGACCGGACCATGATTGACATTGATGGAACCGAAAACAAATCACGGCTGGGGGCCAACGCTATTCTGGGCGTTTCCATGGCCGCCGCAAGGGCTGCGGCTGCAGCCAACGGAATTCCATTGTACCGCCATATCGGCGGCATCAATGCACGGATCATGCCTGTTCCCATGATGAATATCATCAATGGCGGCGCCCACGCTGCCAATAACCTGGACATCCAGGAGTTTATGATTCTTCCCTTTGGGGCAGCCAATGTATCCGAAGCTATCCGCATGGGCGCGGAAACCTTTCATAACCTGAAAAAGATACTCAAAGGCAAGGGGCTTGCCACGGGCGTAGGTGACGAAGGCGGATTTGCGCCGGACCTTCAGTCCAATGAAGAGGCCATTGAAAATATTATTACCGCCATTGAAGCGGCCGGCTATCGTCCGGGCAAAGACATCGGTATCGGCCTGGATGCCGCCGCCAGCGAGTTCTACAAAGACGGCAAGTATGTATTTGCCTCTGAAAACAGGGAATTGTCTCCTGTTGAACTTATTGACTACTATGAAAGTCTGATTGATAAATATCCTTTGGTTTCCATTGAAGATGGTCTGGCGGAAGAGGACTGGGATAACTGGGAACTCATGACCCAGCGTCTGGGTAACCGTATTCAGATTGTGGGTGATGATATCTTTGTT
>DATFIL010000208.1:0-14105 GCA_035270145.1 Desulfobacter sp.
TTAACCACTTGCCGTAGAGCCTGGGGCTGGCGAGCACCCCAGGGTACCTGTTTCCGATCTAACGTAGTGCTCGAAGCACTTAGACTGGTCAACTTTGGGGCCTTTTCAAGCCCCTCGGTCTTCAGCCGAGGGGTAGTTGACCAATTTTTCTCCATGCTGCCGACCGGCGCATTATGTTCTTATTACTCGATCATTAAGTTTTTACAGAAGGTCAGTTTCAAATATTTTTATTTGATTTGCAATAATTTATTTTCCAATTCTTTTCCACGCCCGTATACATCATCATACCTGACAATATCATCTTCTCCCAGGTATGACCCGGACTGCACCTCTATCAGTTCCAGAGGAATCTTGCCCGGATTTTCAATCCGGTGCATGGTACCAAGGGGAATGTAAACAGACTGGTCTTCATTTAAAAGGATCTCTTCACTGCCTTTGGTGACAATGGCCGTCCCGGATACAACGGTCCAGTGCTCAGCCCGGTGGTAGTGTTTCTGCAAAGACAGCTTTGCGCCGGGTTTTACGGTTATACGCTTTACCTGGTATCTGTTTGCCATATCTATGGTTTCATAATCGCCCCAGGGCCGGTAGACTTTGGCATGGGAAACCGGTTCCACCCTGTTCTGCGCTTTTAACTGGGTCACTATTTTTTTCACATCCTGGACTTGATCCCGGGGGGCGACCAGCACAGCGTCCTTGGTGTCCACAATCACAAATTTTTCAAGGCCTACGGCTGCCACAAGACGGTTGTCGGAATGGATGTACGTATCCTTGACATTGTGTACCAGCACATCTCCGCTGGTCACATTATTTAATTCATCTTTGTCACCGGTCTGCCACAACGCGTCAAAAGAGCCGAGGTCATTCCATCCGGCATCAAGGGCAATGACAACGCCTTTTGCTGTTTTTTCCATAACTGCGTAGTCAATGGAATCCTCTTTAATCGCTTCAAATGCCGCTTTATCCACCCTGAAAAAATCCAAGTCCATGCGTCCATTTTTAATTGCCGTGCGGCATTTTTCAAGCATGTCCGGGGCAAATGCCCCAAGTTCGGAAATAACAGCAGAGGCCTTGAACATGAACATGCCTGAATTCCAGCAAAAATCGCCTGATTCAAGATAGGAGACCGCTGTATCATAATCCGGTTTTTCCACAAACCGGTCAATCATGAAGGCTGGATCTGAACTGTCAAGCTTGCTGCCTTTCTTGATATATCCATAGCCTGTTTCCGGAGAAGCGGGAACTATCCCGAAGGTGACCAGTTTGCCCTGCCGGGCCAGTTGCGCACCCGATTGAATGATTTCATGAAATGCTTCAATATTTTTAATTTCATGATCTGCCGGCAGTACCAGCATCACCGGATCATCCTGATGCTCAGACTTAAGATTGTCATCAAGGATCAATGCTGCCAGGGCAATGGCCGGGGCCGTATTTCTGGCCGCCGGTTCAAGAATAATCTTAAAATTATTGATATCAATCCGACGGATCTGTTCTGCGGTCATGAATCTATGGTCTTCATTGCATATAACGACCGGGTCCCCAAGATCATTAAGGCCGGATAAGCGCAAGAGGGTATTTTGCAGCATGGTGTGCGCGTTGTACAAATTAATGAGTTGTTTGGGGTACAACGACCTGGACATGGGCCACAGCCTGGTTCCGGAACCGCCGGCCAGGATAACAGGATAAATCATGGTTTCTCCGTTACTTTTGTGCAAGATAAAAGGTTAAGGTCAATTTCTTTTCAACTGGATAAGATTCAATATGTTTAAGATTGAAACCGGTTCTGTCCAGCCATCCTGAGATCTGCTGCCGGGTAAACCCCAGCCAGACGCCGCCAATGGTATCCTTGATTTGTTCCTGGTTGTGTTTTAAAAAATCCACGAGAAGAAACACGCCCCCGGGGCTAAGGACCCGGTACACCTCCCGGATGGCTCGTTCAGGTTCGGACACATGGTACAATACCATGCTCATCAACGCCGCATCAACCTCCTGTTCACACATGGGAAGATGTTCCAGCTCTCCTATGCGAAGCTCTAAATTCCGGCTTTCCGGCAGCCGCAGCCTTGCCTGTTCAAGCATCTCAGGAGAAACATCCACACCGATAAGTCTCTTTTCACCTCTGCCAAGGAGACTGGCAAGCATCTCACCGTTTCCGCAGCCAAGATCGGCAATAATCGACGCATCCTGAAGATGACGTTCAAACACAGCATTGGGATTAAAATCACCAAGAACCTTTCTTTTTAAACGGTCCCACCGCGGGGCAGCGCTTCTGAAAAAACGTCTGGATTTGTTTTTTCTCATTACAATACATTGCTTTGTACGGGCAAGATCTTCCTGCAATCCCGGCTCGTCTTTAAGTTGTCTGCAGGCAAGAACAATAAGTTTCCGATTGTCTCCGTTTTTGTTCGTGGTATAATAAATAAAACTGCCGTCTTTTCGAGATACCAGAAGCCCTGCTTCAAGCAGAATTTTTAAATGCCGGGACACCCCGGATTGCACCATATTCACCACAGAGACAATTTCATTCACATTGAGTTCAAAATGCTCAAGAATAAACAAAAGCCGCAGTCGGGTGGGATCAGATAACGCTTTAAACTGTTTAATTATTTCCATTAATTTGAAAAGCGGAGTGGGAAAAATATCTAAGTTTCATGACAGATGCCTTCTTTTAAAAGATGAAATGACGTTTACCTTACACTGACAACCGGACAGTCCGCCTCTAATATCACGGTTTGCGCCGTGGACCCGAACAATAGTTTACCGACATTTGAACGGCTTTTTACGCCAATGATAATTTCATCCACCTTTTTTTCGTTTGCAAACGCAACAATATCCTCCCCTGCCTCCATACCACGGATCAGAAGATGTTTTTCACAGGGTATTCCCTGTTCCTTAAAAAAAACTTGCGCCTGGTCCAAATTGTTTTCTGCTCCCAGGATTTTTTTCTGGTCCTTTTCCGTTCCCTCCAACATTGAGGTGACAACCAGTACCGTGGCATTAAACGCCTTTGCATGTTCAACGGCAAGTTTGAGTAGATCCTGACCGATATTAATGCCTTTATATCCAATGAGAATTTTCATAAAAATCACCTTAGTTAACGAACAATAATAATTTAAAAAAATAATAATCTAAAATAATGGATCGAACCATGTTTAACAAGGCTAAAATGTCAATCTTTGCCGATAAAGGTACCGATAATCAGCAGGATGACACCCAAACCGATCAAAACCCCGGCAAGATGAATCTCATAAAAAAATGAATATAATGCATTGTAAACCGTATCATTGGAGATCTTGTCCAGAATTTTATCGGTAATTCCTTCAAAAAAAGTGGAAATGGTCATGTTAGAAAAAACAACAGTTGTGCCCATAAATTTTGCAATCAGGGCAAATAATCCAAGTACAAGACCGGCAATAATTGAAAAAATCCCCAGCTTTGAGGTCATGATTTTTCCTTGATAAGTTTAATTTCAAAGTTAAGAGGGTTCAGAATTAAAACCATAAAAGACATGAAGAATATATACTGGAAAATAAACCTTCATGCAATTTATTGTATATGCAGACTGCATATCAGGTCAAACTATTTAAGGTCACTTTTTATTCGTTTTACTTGGACACGTTTTATGATAAAGCTTGCGTCGGATTTCAAACTATGACACAAACCTCTACCTTTAAAAAAATCGGATTTGCTTCATTTATCATGATGGCATCAGTGTTTGCCAGCAGGATCATCGGTCTTGTGCGTGAAACCGCCATTGCCTGGATGGGCGGTGCAAGTGCCGGCGTCGATGCTTACCAGGTGGCGTTTGTGATCCCTGAAATTTTAAATCATGTGGTGGCGTCAGGTTTTTTATCCATTACTTTTATCCCCATTTTTACCCATTATCTTGTTGAAAAGAAAGAACAGGAAGGATACCAGGTTTTTTCCGTTATTCTGAACTGCTTTGGTGCAGGTCTTTTTATCTTTATCTGCCTTTCCATGGTTTTTGCTCCGGAACTGATTTCAGTTTTTGCCCCCGGGCTTAAAAACGGCCCGGCCTTTGATCTTGCCGTACGCATGACCCGAATAATTATCCCGGCCCAGTTTTTCTTTTTTGCCGGGGGACTTTTCAATGCCGTACAATATTCAAAGGAGCGCTTTGTTTTCCCAGCCCTTGCACCATTAATTTACAATACCGGCATCATTGCGGGCGGAATCCTTCTGTATCCGGTTCTGGGTATGGAAGGATTTGCCTGGGGCGTGCTTGCCGGGGCCTTCTTCGGCAGTTTCCTGCTCCAGTTGTTTGGGGCTAGAAAGGTGGGACTGATTTATATGCCAAATTTTAATTTCAGGCATCCTGATGTGATCAAGTACGTCTTGTTAACGTTGCCCCTGATGCTTGGATTGACCATGACCTTTTCCACGGAAATTTTGATGAAATTTTTTGGCTCATTTTTAAGCGAGGGGAGCATTTCAGCCATGAATTACGCCCTTCGCATCATGTTTATACTGGTGGGGCTTTTCGGCAATGCCGTTGGCGTGGCATCCTATCCGTTCATGGCAAAAATTGCTGCGAAAAAAGATTTTTCAGGTCTAAACACGATTATCAACCAAACGCTGAAATATATATTTATTGTGATGCCCTTTTCAGTTGTTTTTATGATTCTCAATAAAGAGGTTGTGGCCATTTTATTCCAGCGCGGGGCCTTTGACGCCCATGATGCAGCTTTGACATCCGGGGTGCTGCCGTATTTCATGGCAGGGGCCTTTGCATTTTCCGCCCAGACCATTGTTTCCCGGGGGTTCTTTGCCGTTCAAAACACCTTATTCCCGGCTATTTTCTCGTCTGTGTGCGTGGCGTTAAGCCTGCCGCTGCTTTACTTTGCAATGACAACCATGGGAATTAAAGGTGTGGCTTTAGGCCTGTCTTTGTCCGTGATTATTACCACAGGGGCTTTATTCGAAGCCTGGAGCAGAAAAACAAAAAACGCCGGACGATCAGAGGTTTATGCTTTTTTGGGTGTAATGGTACTGGTCAGTATCGTGGTATGGCTAATTTTAAAAGCGGTATATGCCGGAACTGTTGATTTAATGCCGATCTCTGGTTTTTTCGCCCATGTATTCATTTGTATTATTGTCGGCACGTTATTCCTGATTATTCTGGCAGGCATTGGAAAAGTTTTTAAAATCAATGAGATCAACTCACTTTATACCAAGGTGCTGGCAAAGACCGTTTTGCTTAAAAAAATTAAAAGCCGATAATCGTTATTGAGCGTCTAAACGTAAACCCGTGTTTGGACGCAAAGTTGCACAGATGCAAGTGGCTTTAAAACAGGTTGAAATTCAGTCAATCAGGCTGCCGCAGGCCTGCTCCGGCACAGCCGTGCAGCAGCCTTTTACATGACTTGCCCGGCTTCTTATTGGGCTGGGAGCAAGACAAGCCGGAAGCCAACATTGCTGTTCCGGTCGTCGGGTGAATAGTCGTTTCGATTGGCCGATCGGCAGTCCCTGGCCAAGCTGAGCCAGCTACCGCCCCGGACTACGCGGAACGAGCCGGAAGGCGTACCTGCTGGATCGATTATTTTCTCTGTGGGATAATCTCCTTTCCAGTCAGAACACCATTCCCAAACATTACCGCTCATATCATAAAGGCCCCAGAGGTTAGGCTTTTTCTGCCCCACTTCATTGGTCTGAAAGCCGCTATTTTTTTTATAAAAAGCATATTGGTCGATCATGTTGTGATTCAGATCATTACCCCAGTAACACCAGGTGTCTGTCCCTGCCCGACAGGCATATTCCCATTCAGCCTCTGTAGGCAGACGGTAAGTCATGTTTGGATCTTTTTCAGATAATTTTTCGCAAAATTCTTTGGCTTCATTCCAGGTAACCCGTTCTACCGGAAGGTTTTCCCCCTTCCAATTGGACGGATTAGTACCCATGACCTCTTTAAACTGGGCTTGTGTCACCTCAGTCACCCCCATATAAAAGGCTTTGCTGATCACAACCTCATGCTGGATTTCGTCAGTATCCCTGTCTTTTTCATTGCCGGTAGATCCCATCATGAATTTACCCGGCTGAACCAGCCTGAATTTCATACCAATATCGTTGGTGATCTCTTCATCTTTGGGCTGTTCGGCACACCCCGTAAAAATAATGCCAAAGCAAAACAATATTAATATGATATGCTTTTGATAAAATTGACTCATGACGCCTCCTTGAATATTAAATGGATTAATTATCGCCCTTCGGGCGGGCTTTTAGCTGTTATTAGGAACTATTAGCTATTAAAAGCACATTTTAAGACTCTATAAAAGAATTAAATTAGCACATCAGACTAAGGTGGCTATAAATTATAGAATTCACCTTAATGAATTGTTTAGGTCATGTATAAATTAGATATTTGATACTAAACTCCAGCCGCTTTGTAAACATATCCACTTCAAATTTACTTGCAAAGATTGTGAATACAGGCAATATCGAATATAACGTCTAAAAACATACCTTACTTTTACTTACAGCCCCCTATAATTTGGAGGAGCAATGCGTATATATGCAGTTGCAGACATTCATGGTAAACCAGAACATATGGAATCCATTTACAGGATTTTAGACCATTACCAGCCCGAGTTGATGGTTGTGCCCGGGGACATGACCCATTTTTTCAATTGGTCTACCGTTCTTTCCCAGCTTGACAGTCTACCGGTTCCCGTTCTGGCGGTCCGGGGAAATACGGATTTAAAACGCATTGAACCCCGGATAAAAAAAGCTGCCAACATCACGCTGTTAACGCAAAAGCCGCTTCAGATCAAAGGATTTTCTTTTGTGGGGGCTTCAGGCACCCTGCCTTTGCCCTTTGCCAACAGGATTGGCCTCAATGAAAAAAAAAGACTTGACGCCCTTCCCTGCCCCATGGAACCGGACACGGTGCTGGTGGTACATACGCCGCCAAAGGGGGCTTGTGACCGTGTAAGCAAAAAAAAACATGCCGGCAGCCGGAATCTGGCCCAGTTTATCAAAGCCGCAGCCCCGAGTCTTGTGCTTTGCGGCCATGTCCACCAAGATTTTGGGCTTAAAACCCTGCATCAAAGTACCGTGGTTAACTGCGCCATAGCAGGACCAGGATCAGGGGTCATCATTGACCTTGAAAAAAATGAAGCGCCCAAGGTTAAGCTCTTGTATCCGGATACGCCATAAAGTTAAAGCCATGTGGTAAATTTTAAAAGTTCCAGGGCCCTTAAACGAGGATAAAATTGGCTGTAAATTTTCTGTAACTTGATCATCGAGTGTAAAATGCCGGACATTCACTGTTTAAGCCGTTGCAAACCAAAAGAAGAATTGATAAATAAGAAATTTTGATCTATAGTCACCATCAATTTATTAAAGATACACTCATTATAGGGATACACTCAAAATCTATAACGGAGAAAATGAATGAAAACTTTTAAAATTATATTATTCATAATTTTCCTGGTGTTTCTGGTTGTTTTCGGCATTCAGAATCAGGAATACTTTTTAACAAGTACGGCACTCCTCATTAATTTTAAAATAGGTTCCTTGAACTACACAGTCATGAACCTCCCCAATTGGGCTTATTGGTTTCTCTGCCTGGTCCTGGGCCTTTTGATCACAGGAATTCGCGGACTTATTACGGCCGTTCGCCTGAAACGCCAGATTAGAACAAGAGACGAACGGATTGAAAGCATGAAAGGAGAAATTAATTCTCTTCAAACACGCCTTGATATATTTATTCACGATCCCTACATTAAAAAACATTTAGAAGAAGAAGCCCACAAAGATCAACCGCAGGAGCAGGCGCGTGCGCAGGCTGCAACCGAGGAAAAGAAAAAGGCCTGAAATTATCCCCCCTTTGAACATCCATGGTCGAAAAGAAACAAACACCCATGATGGCCCAATATCTGGCCATCAAAGAAACCTGTCAGGACGCCATTCTTTTTTACCGGATGGGGGACTTTTATGAGATGTTTCTTGAGGATGCCGTCAAGGCGGCCGGCATCCTTGAAATCGCGCTGACCTCTCGGAATAAAAACGACCCGGACCCCGTTCCCATGTGCGGTGTGCCTTACAAATCAGCCGATCTTTATATTTCCAAACTTATTGAAAAAGGCTGCAAGGTTGCGGTGTGTGAACAGGTTGAGGACCCGTCCCAGACCAAAGGTCTTGTCAAACGGGAAGTTATCCGGGTCATCACCCCGGGAATGGTCCTCAACGATTCCCTGCTGGACCGGGGAACCAACAATTTTTTGGTGGCAATTTCCAAAACGTCCGAGTACGCCGGTCTTGCCTGCGTAGACATCTCCACGGGCAGCTTTACCACCTGCCAGGTAAAACGCACCTCGGGTGCTATCCCGCACGCCCTTTTAGACGAGGCCTTAAAGCTTTCCCCCAAAGAGGTGCTGCTACCGGACAGTTTCAAGTCTGATCCGGCCATGGCCGCCATCAGGAAATTCTTTTCCCACGTTGAAATAACCTATCTGGACAATTCTACGTTCCGGACTGACAATGCCCGGCAGCTTCTGACGGAACAATTTACCACCCGCAGCCTTGAAGGATTCGGCATTGAACGTATGCCGGCCTGTATATCTGCAGCAGGTGCCGCCATCTCCTATGTCCGGGACACCCAATTGTCGGACACCAGCCATATATATAAAATCACCCCATATAACCTCAATGATTTCATGGTCATTGACGACAGGTCCTGCAAAAACCTTGAACTGCTGACCAACATCCAGACCCAGAAGCCCCAAGGTGCTTTGATCCATATTCTGGACAAAACCGTCACGGCCATGGGTGGCAGGCTGATCAAGCAGTGGATCAGATATCCTCTGGTCGATAAAGCCCTGATACAGCAGCGCCTTCATGCCATAGAAGAGCTTATTGGCGCACCAGGCACCTTTCAGACACTTGGCGATCTTCTTAAATCCATATATGATCTTGAGCGGTTAGGTGCCCGTATATCCATGGGCCAGGGCAATGCCCGGGATATGCTTTCCCTTAAAAATTCCCTTTCTGTTCTACCCGCTTTGTTCAAGGCGATTGAAAAATTTGAAAGCCCGATTCTCAACGGTGCCGGCATGGATGAAAAGCCCTCCCTGGTCCGGGATCTGGAAGAGCTGGCCCAGTTGATCGGCAAAGCCATCCGGGAAGATGCTGTGCACGTGCTTAACGAAGGCAACCTGATTAACGACGGATACAGCCTGGATCTGGACGAGCTTTTATCCATCACCCGGGACGGAAAATCCTGGATTGCAAACACGGAAAAAAAGGAAAAGGAAAATACAGGGCTTTCCTCGCTTAAAATAAAATATAATAAGGTATTCGGTTATTTCATTGAGGTATCAAAGGCCCAGGCTGCCCAGGTACCCGATCACTATATCCGTAAACAGACCCTTGTCAATGCAGAGCGGTTCATTACCCAGGACATGAAAGCGGTGGAAGATACCATATTCAACGCCCAGGAGCGTCGAAACGCGCTGGAATACGAAATTTTCTGTACGGTCAGGGCAAAGGTGGCCCAACGGGCAAAGGATATCCTGACCATGGCACAGTTTATTGCCGGCGTTGACGTGGTTCAGGGACTTGCCGTGGCTGCCGTTGAAAATGCCTATGTAAAACCTGACATCAATGATGCCCGGCGCATTGATATACAGGAGGGCAGGCACCCGGTGGTGGAAAAGCTGATCCAGGGCGAACGGTATGTGCCCAATTCCATTGTTCTGGACGACACCCAGTGTCAGCAGATCCTGATCACCGGTCCCAACATGGCCGGCAAATCCACGGTGCTGCGCCAGGTGGCCTTAATCGTTCTTATGGCCCAGATGGGTTCCTTTGTGCCGGCAGCCGGCGCCTCCATCTGCATCACTGACCGGATATTCACCCGGGTGGGGGCACTGGACAATCTTTCCTCCGGGCAGAGCACCTTCATGGTTGAGATGGAAGAAACCGCCAATATTGTCAATAATGCCACGGAGAAAAGCCTGGTGATCCTTGATGAAATCGGCAGGGGCACATCCACCTACGACGGCATGAGCATTGCCTGGGCCGTGGCCGAGTACCTGCATGACCTGAATGATAAAGGGGTAAAAACCCTTTTTGCCACCCATTACCATGAATTGCTCCAACTTGAACAAATCAAACCCCGGATCAAAAATTACAATATCGAAGTCAAGGAATTTAACGACAATATTGTGTTTCTCCGCAGCCTTGTCAAAGGCGGTACCAACCGCAGCTACGGCATCCAGGTGGCACGCCTGGCAGGGGTTCCCGATGATATCATTGACCTTGCCAAATCGGTTCTGGCATCTGCGGAACAGCACCCCATGACACCGGTGCCGTCGACACGGCCTGCCAAAAAGAAAAAAGGGGCAAAAAAACGAAACACCAGTGGTCAGATGAACCTGTTCGGTCCCTCGGACGATGATCTGCGCCAGATGCTGCACAACGTAGATATTGCGCAAATGACGCCCCTTGACGCCCTGAACTTTCTAAATGAACTAAAGCTCAAGGTAGAGGCATGAACACGGGCTTTAATCGCATATTCACCATTTTTATTCCAATTCTGGCCTGCTTTTGTCTGTTTACCTGGACCACAGGAACAGCCTTTGCCGCCGATACGGCCAAAGGGAAGTACTTGGCAGCAGATACCTGTCTTAAAAAATTGAAACGTTCTGCAGTGGATATAAACAAGGTATCTGCCTGGTTGGCCTGTATTGAAAAATACAAATCTATTCACAGGCGTTTTCCCGGAAATTCCTGGGCACCGGCCGGGTTGTACAAAGCTGCAGAACTCTATTTCCAGCTTGCCAAAAAATCCGGCAATGCCCACTGGAACCGGCAGGCCGATGATATTATCGCCCGCATCAACCGGTTTTATCCCCAAAGCGCCTACAGAGCCCGTGCCAAAACCCTGGCCGCAGCAAACGCCTCAAGGCCCCGCCCAAACAACAGTGACGTAAAAATAATACAGTCCCAAAAAGCGTTGACCCGCAATGATGAGGCCATTTCAGAATACCACAGGCAGAAACAGGCCCTGGCCGATGCTGCCGACACAGGGGGATATCAGCAGCCCTCGGATATTATAGAAAAAAACACACAGGATTCGGCGTATTGTGACCCTGCAGTCATCAAACCGGATGATACCGACCCGTCACCGCCCAAAGGGGATACAACCGTTACGGATTTAAGGTTCTGGTCCAGTTCGGAATACACCAGGGTCGTGGTAAATGCAGACAGCGAGCGAAAATACACCCACAGGCTTTTGAAAAAAGACCTGGCCTTGAATGTCCCGTTCCAAAGATTGTATGTGGACATTGACCAGGCAAGACTTGGCTGCAATGTGCCGGACCACACCCCCATCAACGATGATCTGCTTAAACAGGCCCGGGCCGGCCAATTTGCCCCGCACACCGTCAGGGTGGTGGTGGATATAAAAAATTTTGATAATTATAAAATCTTTTCCTTGAAAGACCCTTTCCGTATCGTCATGGACCTGTGGGGTAAGAACGGCAAAGCCGTGTTCAAGGACCAGGTTGCCGGTAAAGACTCATCCGGAACAAAACCTTCTGGTGAAAAGCCGGACCTGGTCACCACAGATAATCTGAAATCGTCAGACATTGCCCGTCAGCTGGCTTTAGGTGTCCGAAAAATTGTCATTGACCCCGGCCACGGCGGCAAGGATCCCGGCGCGCCTGGATATATCAAAGGGGTCTGGGAAAAAGATATTGTGCTTAAACTGGCAACGACCCTTGCAGCAAAACTGCGCAAACGCTTGAACTGTGAGGTTTTGCTTACCCGGACCACAGACCGGAAACTGACCCTGGAGGAACGAACCGCCATTGCCAATACCCAGCGGGCCGACCTGTTTATCTCCATGCACTGCAATGCCGCAAAAAGTAGAAAACTGTCCGGCATTGAAACCTATATTCTGAACCTTGCTACGGATGCACAAGCTATCGCCGTGGCTGCCAGGGAAAACGCTACATCTAAAAAAAACATCTCGGATCTGGCTTATATCCTTAATGATCTGATGAAGCATGCTAAGATAGAAGAATCTACACGTCTTGCCAATGACGTTCATAAAGCCATGGTTACAGGCATGAAAAAAAAATACAGCAAAATTCGTGATCTCGGGGTAAAACAGGCCCCGTTCTATGTACTGCTTGGGGCACGGATGCCTGCAATTCTCATTGAGGCCTCTTTTCTCTCCAACAAAACCGAATGCAAACGTCTGACGACCAGCTCCTACCGCAACGAGATCTGTAACACCATTGCCGATGGGATAGAAAAATATATCAATGCCACAAATCCCAAGCACATATAACTCAGGTGGACAGAACGCCTCCCGGTACCAGTGGACAGGCTCTCTGGCAAATACAACGACAAAAGACTGCAAACCCAATAACTGCCATAGGCTGACCTGGCCCATCGACACCCAGGCGGAACCCATGACAAAATATGAAAATCAAATAAAAGGTGGAATTTATGTCATCTGAAAACATTATTCTCGAGATGGACAGTGCAATTGCCATAATCTCTTTTAATCGTCCCAAAGCCCTGAATGCGCTGAACAACGCACTGCTCGATGAACTGGAAGTCGCTTTGGACCAGGTTCTGGCCAATGATGAAATCCGGGTACTCATTTTAACGGGCACCGGAGACAAGGCCTTTGTCGCAGGTGCGGATATCTCAGAACTGACCCAGATGGATATGTTGGCAGCAAAATACTTCTCCCGCAAAGGCCAGAAAATATTTTCAAAAATTGAATCCCTTCCCTTCCCGGTCATTGCTGCAGTAAACGGGTTTGCCCTGGGCGGCGGCAGTGAAGTTGCACTGGCCTGTGATTTTATCTATGCTTCGGAAAAGGCAGTCTTTGGACTACCTGAAATGAACTTGGGCCTTATTCCCGGTTTTGGCGGGACCCAGCGCCTCTCCAGGGTTGTGGGAAAAAACAGGGCCAAGGAGATGATTTTCACCGGAAGCAATATTACTGCTGACAAAGCCCTGGAATTTGGTATGGTCAACCAGGTGTGCCCCCATGAATCCCTTATGGATGAGGTCAAAAAAACAGCCCGGCGCATTGCAGCTAAAGGATGCGTCGCCTTAAGAGCAGCCAAAGAGGTCATCCAGGCCGGACTGGACTGTGACCTTGAAACCGGATGCCTGATTGAAAATGATGCCTTTGCCATAACCGTGGCAAGCCCGGATGGAAAAGAAGGCACATCAGCATTTTTAGAAAAAAGAAAGCCGGAATTTAAAGGCGTACTTAAATAACTAGGGAGATAAACATGCCCATATACGACATTGACTATGAGACCATGCCCAGGGAGGGCCTGGAGGCGATCCAGCTTCGCCGTCTTCAAACAACCCTTGAACGGATTTATGCCACGGTTCCATTCTACAAGGAAACTTATGACAAAGCCGGGATCAAACCATCTGATATAAAAAGCCTGAATGATTTAAGGCGTCTGCCCTTTACCACCAAACAGGACCTTCGGGACAACTACCCTTACCGTATGTTTGCGGTTCCCATGGATCAGGTGGTCCGCATCCACGCATCCTCGGGCACCACGGGCAAACCCACGGTGGTCGGTTACACCAAACGGGATATCAACACCTGGGCCGATCTGATGGCCAGAAGCTTTGCTGCCGCCGGAGCCACTGCGGGAGATATCATTCACAATGCCTGGGGGTATGGTCTTTTCACCGGCGGTCTTGGGGCCCACTATGGGGCGGAACGTTTAGGTGCATCGGTTATTCCGGTTTCCGGCGGTAATACCAAGCGCCAGATCACCATTATGCAGGATTTTAAGCCCACGATTCTGTGTGGGACGCCATCATATATCCTCCACCTGGCGGAAGTGGCCCTGGAAATGGGTGTGGATTTCAAGGATTTATCTTTTAAATCCGGTATTTTTGGTGCAGAGCCCTGGACGGAAAGAATGCGCCGGGAACTGGAAGCCAAGCTCAATCTCAAAGCCGTGGACATTTACGGGCTGTCCGAAGTCATGGGGCCGGGCGTATCGGTGGAATGCGTTGAGGAGCAAAAAGGCCTTCATGTTGCCGAGGATCATTTTATTGTGGAAATCGTGGACCCGGATACATTGGAACCC
>DATFIL010000209.1:0-2780 GCA_035270145.1 Desulfobacter sp.
TGAACCGCAGATTCTGAGCGTTCACGCCGGCTCCGCCGCCCTGAATCGCGATTACTTTTGTCGCTCCAGGCGGCACGGTGCTCGTCATTTCGAGGGGAAGAGATCCGGGTGAGCCCCAAGGATCTTTATGCAAAGCTTTGCATAAGGAAGAATGCCTTGACCCCTGTCTCAATCCGAACGGTCCCTCTTTGTGACCAAGGATCTGGCCGAGACAGCCTTTGAAAACTATATGGACAGTGAAAACCCTCCGGTTCGCCGGTTCAAAGCAACCTACCAACGTGAAAAGGGAACGCAAAGATGATTTTTGTAGATAAACCGTTTGTGTCTGATTTTTTTAAAAAAACCATTGCGGACAATGAATACCCGGTCGTTTTGACGGATATGGCAAAAGCGCTCGGATTCGGGGATTCACGGAATGGAATTGACGAAGCGAGTGCTGTAAAAGAGATCCTGGGTTCAAACAACCTGCGCCTCTATTCCACTTCCGAAAACGCCATTGGCTGGATTGCCGAACACCTGTCCGCCACCCGTCTCCCCGGGGACATCGAGCTGTTTAAAGACAAGGCCAGGTTCCGATCCCTAATCAAGCCTCTTTTTCCTGACTTTTACTTTCAAGAAGTCTCGATGGAGGCCTTGGAAAATCTTTCTGCAGAAGACCTGCCCATGCCTTTCATCATTAAACCAACCACCGGATTTTTCAGCATGGGCGTGTATAAGGTGTCTGCCCTGGAAGAATGGCGGCAAGTGAAACGTGCCCTTCGTGCCGAGATTCGCAGTGTGGCGGCATTGTATCCAAAAGAGGTCCTGGATACCACCATGGTCATTATCGAACAGTGCATCGAAGGGGAAGAGTTCGCCGTCGATGCATATTATGATGCCGATGGGAATCCGGTCATCGTGGGGATTTATCAGCACATCTTCTCTTCCGCGGAAGATGTGAGCGACCGGGTTTATATGACCTCAAAGGATATTGTCGAGGCGAATCTTGACCCGTTTGCCAAATTTCTCAAGGATATTGGAAATTTGGCAAAGGTCAAAAATTTTCCGGTCCATGTTGAAATCAGACGTGACCATTCCGGGGCAATCGTTCCGATTGAAATCAACCCCATGAGATTTGGCGGGTGGTGCAGTACGGCCGATATGACTTATTTGGCCTATGGGTTCAATCCCTATGCCTGTTATCTTTCCCAAAAAAGACCCAACTGGAAAGAGGCCCTGGAAAATCAAAACGGAAAACTGTACAGCATTGTCGTTTTGGACAACTCCACAGGGGTCGATGCACGAGACATCGACGCATTTGACTATGAACGCTTGCTTTCCCGGTTTGAACACCCCCTTGAATTGCGAAAAATTGATTACAAAGAGTACCCTGTTTTTGGGTTTTTATTTGCCGAAACATCACAGTCGAATGTCGGCGAATTGGAACGCATCCTCCGGTCTGATTTAAAAGAATTTATTTCTACCCGAGTTCATTGATGGAATTGAAACAAGGGCCGTCGTAAGCGCCCAACGGCATCGCATCTACTTTCTTTCCGGGCATTTGCGGTACGGAAAAGTACGACGGCATGCCCGACGCCTGGGGCTTTGGGCTTCGCCAGAGGCCACTACCCCTCAAACGCTTACCGTGTGAGGGGCCGGCACACACAACAAGCTGCACCGGACGGCAACTCCGCTGGGCTCTATTGCCTTGATGAGCTTGGTCGTTCACCAAGGCTGCAATGTGATTGCACAATATAGAAAATGGACAAAAGAATATGGAAAAAATATATATGCTTGGTTTAATAAGTTCATTCTTGCTAATGGGGTGTGCTGGGACCATGCCTGATCTGGGTATAAATAATGGCAAATTGACACCGTGCCCGAAAACACCAAACTGCGTTAACAGTCAGGCGGTTGGTGAAAAATGTTATATTCAGCCTATTGACTACACTGGTGTACAGCAGAAGGCGAGATCTAATCTCCTGCAGGTACTTGAATCTGAAGATCAGGCAAAGATATTGATGGCTCAAGAAAATTATATTAGAGTGGCGTTTAAGTCAACTTTTTTTGGATTTGTTGATGACGTGGAGTTTTATTTTTCGGAAGCGCAAACCAGTGAGAAGGTCATTCATATTCGATCCGCTTCACGTGTTGGATATACCGACTTTGGTACCAATCGAAAACGAATTGAGCGGATTCAAAGTAAATTAAAACAGGCCCAATGATTCGAACGATATTCTTAAGCTTATAATTATAGTCGTTTTGAAAGACTCTCCGGAAAATATCCTGAAAAGATTATCATTCTATGATGTTGATTCTCGTCCAATAGAAAAATTTTGCAGGCATTCTAAATAGATAAGGAGAAAAATAAATATGAATAACAGCAAAACCTCATTGAAAATTGGTGATTCGGTTAGGGTAAAACCGGATGTACTTGATCCTGATACCGAAGCATTCAGCCTTGAAGGATGGCAAGGGAGAATTCTTGACATCAGACCCCAGGAAGATGGGCTAACGATCATCGATATTGAGTGGGATAGTATCACGCTTCGAGAGATGCCGGCATCATCCATTGAAGCCTGTGAAGAAGAGGGCTTAGACTGGACAGAAATGGGATTGTATTCTCATGACGTTGAGGTGACAACAGCAAGAGATACAGAACAAGACGTGAAGCATGCCCAAAAAGAGATTGAGCGGGTTTCGTACAAAAGCTATAGCTGGTTAGGTGACGCAGGTAAACGGATTCAGCAGATATTACGCGGAGTTGATCATGAAAACGAGATGGCGGTGATGAAACGATG
>DATFIL010000210.1:0-2648 GCA_035270145.1 Desulfobacter sp.
GGCCTGGGCCTGGGTTGCGGCAAGCAGCACGACAGCAAGGATAATAAGGGATTTAAATAAAGGTTTCATGCGATTTTTTTTCTCCTTTAAGGGACTTGGAAAAATTTATTTTTTCCGATCCCCTATCATTAATTGACTGACAATAACCAATGCAAGGGAGAGCAAAATCAGAAGGGCGGCAAGGGCGTTCACTTCCGGTTTGACTCCCACTTTAACCATTGAAAATATTTTCAACGGCAATACATCGTAACTTGGACCTGTAACAAATGAACTGATGATGACATCATCAAGGGACAGGGTAAAGGCCAAAAGCCAGCTTGAGATAAGTGCCGGCCGCATCATGGGCAGAATCACCCGGGCGAGAATGTTTTTTTCCGATGCCCCAAGATCCCTGGCTGCATTAAGAAGATTGGGGTCAAAATCCTGCAGTCTTCCCGTGATGGTCATGATGGTAAAGGGCAGGCAGAAGGTGATGTGGGAAAACAGCAGGGACCAGAAACCTAAACCGATACCCAGGGAAATGAAAAGAACAAGAAAGGCAATGGCCAGGATAATATCCGGTGCCATCATCAGGGTCATGCTTGTGCCCTGGATGACTTTGCGTCCGAAAAACCGGTACCGGTTCAGTCCGATGGCGGCCAGGGCGCCAATCATTGTGGCCAGGGTGGCCGCGCATATGGCAATAACCACGGAATGGCGGGCCGCCGCCATCAGGGAATGGTTTTCAAACATGGCCGTGAACCATTTAAATGTAAATCCGTCCCATTGCATACCGTATTTATTCAGATTGAATGCATTGACAATCAGTACGCTGATGGGCAGGTAGAGATAAAAAAATATACCTGCAAAATAAAACAGCCTTAACATGTTCATCGCTGCCGCCTATTCCTTTCCCCGGCTGAAACGGTGGAGCAACAGTCCGTATCCGATCAGCATTACCGCCATAAAAATAATCAATACAATGCTGGTTGCCGAGCCCAGGGGCCAGTTCCTTGCGTTAAGAAACTGCTGCTGGATCAGGTTCCCCACAAGCAGTTGACGTGCACCGCCTAAAAGGGAGGCCACGTAGAAAAGCCCCATGGTGGGGACAAATACCATGATACAGCCTGCCATAATACCGGGCAGGGTAAGGGGAAAGATAATTTTTGTAAATGCACTGACCGCACCTGCGCCCAGATCCCGTGCGGCTTCAACCAGCTGGAAGTTCAGTTTTTCAATGGTCGCATACAACGGCAGCACCATAAAGGGCAGCATCAGATAAAAAAGTCCTGCCATAACCGCATAATCCGTGTACATGATTTTTAATGGGGTATTTATGAGCCCCAGGCTTAAGAGGGCTTTATTGAGTATGCCATGGGTGCCCAGCACCATGCGCATGGCATAGGTCCTGACAAGGGAATTGGTCCAGAAGGGAATCATCAGAAGTATAAGGACCGACGTACGCCATTTAGGCGGCATCCGGGCCGTGTACCAGGCAAAGGGATAGCCAAGTCCCAGGCACAGCAGCGTCGTTGTCAGCGCAAGTTTTACCGAACGAATGAAAATGATGATATAACCGGGCTCGATAAACAGCTGTGAATAGGCATTTAAAGTGAATGAAAATTTGACAAGATCTGCCGGGTCCATGGTCAGAAAGCTTGTCATGACAAGCAGCAGCAGCGGAGTGACACCAAACAGGATAAACCATCCTGAAATCAGCAGAATGATGCAGAACCGGGTTTTGTCAGCAATTTTCATCAGGCAGAACAACCTCCCAACCCTTAACCCAGGAAATATATACCCGTTGGCCCACAGTGTAGTCAAAATCAGGGTCATCCTCATCAAAAAATTTGCAGGTTGTCAACAAAAGGCCATCATCAAGACGGACCAGTGTATCAAGGGTCGGCCCCCGGTAACTGCGTTCAACAATGCTGCCGGCAAACGTTTTTATATCCTTCGGGGGGGTCTCATAAAGCCTCAGATCCTCGGGCCGAAGCAGCAACACCACCTTGTCGCCCGGCTGGAATTGCCGCTGGGTATGAGCCATGATCTGCCGGCCAAAGATGCTGACCGCCACCTGGTCTGAACCGGAAACCGTAAGGATTTCCCCCGGAAAAAAGTTGATATCGCCGATGAAGCGGGCAACATAAAGATTCTCCGGTTCCTCGTATACCTGGCGGGGGGTGCCGAGCTGGGCAATTCTGCCCTCCTGCATCACCAGGATTCGGTCTGACATGGATAAGGCCTCTTCCTGGTCATGGGTGACAAAGATAAAGGAGATGCCAAGCTCCCGCTGCAGTTTTTTCAGTTCGATCTGCATTTCCCGGCGCAGCCGTGCATCCAGCGCTGAAAGCGGCTCATCCAGCTGAAGAATTTTGGGTTGATTGACAATGGCACGGGCCATGGCCACCCGCTGCTGCTGGCCCCCGGAAAGCTGATGGGGATACCGTGCGGAAAAATCATTCATCTTTACCTGTTCAAGGGCTTGTACCACCCGCATTTCAAGCTCCCGGCCTTTGATTTTTTTAATTTTCAGGCCAAAGGCAACATTGTTGAACACAGTGAGATGGGGGAACAGGGCATAGCTTTGAAATACGGTGTTTACCTTGCGTTTTTCAGCCGGCAGGGAAAGTAGATTTTTTCCGTCAAGGAATATGGTGCCGGTGTCA
>DATFIL010000211.1:0-3764 GCA_035270145.1 Desulfobacter sp.
GCAGTCTGGCCTATCCTTTTTGCTTGAAATTCATCCAGGCGTCCCACCAGCAGAGCAAACCCATTGTATATGTCTCCTTTGACAGGTCGCCGAAAAATCTTATCCAGACCCTGGGCCCCCTAGCGGATAATCCCCAGCTGACTATTTTGGACTGCTTTACCAACGGCAAGGGTGATAAGGCCGAAGTGTTCAATAAATTTTACGAAAAAAACGGCGCCCAATGGCCTTGTCAGGTTATCCGGGTAACTGATCCCTGGAAGCCGGATACGGTGCTTGACGCCATTGACGCCTTGCACCGCAATCTTTCCGGGGATGTGCGGTTTGTCATGGAAAGCCTTACTGGTATGCAGGACCTGTGGGAAGGGGAGGAGCATATCCTGAAATTTTACTCCCATTCCTGTCCCAGGCTCTATGAAATGGATACCATTGCCTATTGGATCATTGAAAAAAACGCCCATTCGAGCCGAATCAGGGCTCATATCAATCAGATCGCCCAGGTGGCGGTGGATTTGACCATGACCCAGGGCCGATCCTGCATTAAGCTTCTTAAGGCAGACAAACGCTACCCTGCAGATTTGGGTATCCCGGTTCCATATTCTTGTGAAAACGGGGAAATTCAACTCCGGAAAGCCGAAACAAAAAAAGCGGTTATCCTCGATCTGGGCCAGGCCGTCAAGGCATTCCGCAGCCACCAGGGAATGTCCCAAAGAGAGTTGGCCCGCCTAGCCGGGGTTACCCCCTCCACCATTTCACAGATCGAGAGCAACCATGTTTTTCCGTCTTTACCGGCGCTTTACCGTATTGCAGAAAATCTGTCCGTGGACGTGGCCTCGTTTTTCAAGCCCCGGATTCCCGGTCCCAGGGACATCTTTTCGAGTGATGAAGCCGTGCGCATCATCCGATCGGATCTGGATAAAAACAGTATTGAAATCGCCCAGTTGACCCCCCCGGACCTGGATTTGCCCATGGATGCCTTTTTGATAACCTTTCTGCCGGAAAAACGGCTCAACGCCCATTTCATGGTTTACAAAGGTCCTGAACTGGGACACCTGGTGTCCGGTCGCCTTGAGCTGGTTCTGGATAACAAGGCGCAGGACATGTCAGCGGGGGACACCATTTTTCTGGGTAAAGATTTTCCAAGTCAGTGGGTCAATCCCCTGACAGAGCCTGCCACCTTGTTCTGGATCAATATGAAAGTCCAATAGACTATTGTTTGAACGAAAAGTCACCCATCTGCAGCGTTGCATTTGGGTAACTTTTCGTCCCAAAACGGGGTTTCTGTTTAGACACAAGTTAAGAATTCAGAATTTTTCTGGCACTTTCATCGTTAATGTCTGCCACATGCGGAATTCCTGTCTCCTTGGCAGTCTCCCGGTTTCCGGAAAAAATTTCCTGCCGGGTGATTTTGTTCAGAGAGAATCTTCTGGCCCCTGCCATGAGCTGCTGCAGGCCGCATCCCAGCTTATCCGCCAGGGTGTAAAAGGCAATGGCACCATAGGGGATTCTACCTACTTCATCCTTGCCGAGCTTATCTTCCAGATCATGGTAACACGAAAAAATTTCATCTGCCGTCTTGCCTATTTCCAGAACATTCTTTGGCAGTTCATTCCAGTTTCCATTGACCTCGGCCCGGCGCTCCGGGTAGATAGCCCCTTCAATATTGGCACCTAAAAAGCCCGGTATCATAACTGCCCGGCCCATGCACACCATTTTGGTATAGGGCGCGCCTACGGCCAAGGCTTTAAAAACATGATCTTCCAGTGCAAATCCGCCGGCAAAGGACATGTCCACGACGCTTTTTCCTTTGGCAGACAGAATACTTGCGTATTCATAGGCCTTTGCGTGGAGGATAACCGAAGGAACGCCCCAGCTCTGCATCATATTCCAGGGGCTCATGCCCGTGCCGCCGCCGGAACCGTCAATGGTGAGCAGATCCAGTTCCGCATCGGTTGCAAACTTGATGGCCATGGCCAACTCTTCCATGCCGTAGGAACCTGTTTTCAGGGTGATCCGTTCAAATCCGATGCTTCGCAGGTATGCCACACTGTTCATGAAATCCTCTTGGACTTGGTCCACAGAGGACAGATTGGTACCCCCGAGCCGGCTGTGGCGGGCAAAAGACTTGATGGCCCCTTGTTCAAAGCCTTGACGGACATCCGCTTTTGAAGGATCGGGGTCCACGACATAGCCGCGGTCTTTCAGAAAGGTCGCGTAGTCCAGGGAGCGCACCTGGATTTCTCCACCGATATTTTTAGCACCCTGTCCCCATTTCAACTCAATGATACATTTGTCGCCATACTTGTCCACAACGTATTCGGCCACGCCGTTTCTAGTATCTTCCACATTGAGCTGAACAATGATGGCGCCGTATCCGTCATAGTACCGCAGGTAAGTATCAATACGGCGGTCCAGCTCCGGCGCACTTTTTATCTTTCCCTGTTTGGTTTCGATGCCTGAAATTTCAGAGTTGCGGTCAACACCCACCACGTTCTCCCCGATGACCACGGGGATACCCACAAGTGCGCCGCCAATGGCAAAGGAATCCCAGTATTTTTCTGCGATGAGTGTGGAGCCTAACGCACCGGTCATCAAAGGCATTTTTACCTTGGTTTTTTGTTTTTTGCCAAATTGGGTTTTCAGGGAAACATTCGGGAAAACACAGTCATCCGGGTCGTTAGTGAGTCCCTCTGTCAAGCCGCTGGAACCATATGCATACCCCTGAACCCTCAGGCTGTTGTAAGAAACCCCTACATGGCTGGTGTTGTTAGCCCCGGCTGTTACCAGGCCAAAGCTGCGGGGGTACAGCAGTTTGCGGCCGACCATGCTGGACAGCCAGGTTTCGCATTTTCCGACGCAGTCAGCCCGGCACAGGGTACACAGGCTTGATTCACAAGCATCTCCTCTGTTTTTGGTTCCCAGTGCATCATTGCTTTTTGAAAATCTCATATCCATGATTTGCAACTCCTTTTCAAGATTGTGTCGTTTTCGATTTATGAACCACCTGTAAAAAATACAGGCCGTAAAAACATTAGCCAGCTTTTTTAAGAGAAACTGAACAAAAAATCAAAGTTGTCGATTAAAATAAACATAGGTGACGTATTAATCAATAACTTTATTTTCAATATAATAATTACAGTAAAGTTAATTTTAAATTACTATGTGAAAAATAGAGAAGTGGGTTTTGTTGAAAAAATATAACCCGGCGGCACCGGTATCACCGGTGAAAAGACTATGTTGTATACTCATCCGGTTAAAAATTGTTTCCGCCTTGAATTTGAACAAATTTCCTAAAAACTGGGATCATCAAGCAAGAGCCTATTTGAAAATAGATGAATCGGCTGCAATCACATGAGATTTCGGGGCTTGATTTTATTGTAGGCCAGATTTCGCATCGATCCCTTGATTTTTAAACAGGCCCTAAAAATTAAGGGATGCCAGCTTTTTGCCGGACAGCGCTATTAAACTCACACTGTTGCTGTCAATGACGGCGAAGGTGGGCGTATTGTTTCTAGGCAGTGCGATGGAGCCTGGATTCAGGTGGATGCAATTTTGAATTTTTTCTAAATGGGGCAGGTGGGTGTGTCCCTGGATAATG
This sequence comes from Desulfobacter sp., assembly GCA_035270145.1. Taxonomy (GTDB): domain Bacteria; phylum Desulfobacterota; class Desulfobacteria; order Desulfobacterales; family Desulfobacteraceae; genus Desulfobacter. The sequence goes on from DATFIL010000211.1 coordinate 3,596, forward strand.
ATCTCCGTTCCTTGGGGGATTCTCAGGGTATCCTGATAGCCGTGATGCATGAAAATGGTTTTATTAAAGGCCTGAAAGCTCAATTCATGGGAAAATCCTTTGCAGAATCCCTCCACATCACAATTGCCGTAAATATAAAAAAGTTTAAAATCCAGGTCGGCAATCATTG
>DATFIL010000212.1:0-6165 GCA_035270145.1 Desulfobacter sp.
AAAAAAAGCTGAAAAAGGCATTGCTGGAGCTGATTGACAAATATTCACCCAAAGCCGCCTTTATCTACTGTACCTGTATCGTGGGCATTATTGGTGATGACGTGGACGCGATCTGCCGCCAGGTGGAAGAAGAGACCAACATCCCTGTCATTGCTGTCCACTCCGAAGGATTTAAAGGCACCAAAAAGGACGGGTACAAGGCGGCCTGCGACGCCTTGTTCAGTCTGATCGAAAGAAACAATGCTCCCCGGGTTACCATCCCTGATTCCATCAATATCCTGGGTGAATTTAATATTGGCGGAGAGACATGGATCATAAAAAAATATTATGAAGCCATGGGGGTGAAGGTGGTCTCCGTCATTACAGGAGACGGCCGGGTGGACGAAGTGATGCAGGCGGGCAATGCCGCCCTGAACGTGGTCCAGTGTTCAGGGTCGGTTACCCACCTGGCAAAGCAGATGGAGGAAGCGTACGGCATTCCATTTATAAGGGTCTCCTATTTCGGCATTGAAGATACCTCGGATGCCCTGTACCAGGTGGCCGTATTTTTTAACAAAAACCCCGAAATTATTAAAAAGACCCAGGACCTGATCAAAGAGGAAGTCCAGGCCATTATCCCCCGCCTGGAAACCATGAAAAAAGACCTTGAAGGCAAAAAAGCGGCCATATACGTGGGCGGCGCGTTCAAGGCATTTTCCTTGATCAAGGCATTAAAAACCCTTGGCATGGAAGTGATCCTGGCCGGCTCCCAGACCGGTACCCAGGAAGATTATGAAGTGCTCAGGCAGATGTGTAACGAGGGCACCGTAATTTTAGACGACTCAAACCCGCTGGAACTGGCCAAATATTCCGTTGAAAAGGATGCCGACCTGTTTATCGGCGGCGTTAAGGAACGCCCCATTGCCTATAAGATGGGCATCGGGTTCTGCGACCATAACCATGAACGCAAAATTCCGTTGGTGGGATTTGAAGGCATGGTCAATTTTGCCAAAGAAGTACACGGAACCGTTACAAGCCCGGTATGGGATCTTGTACCCAGGCGGCAGAAAGCGGCCGGAAAGGAAGGTGCCATATGACCTTGAGAAAATACAAAGATACACCATCATACACCGCTACCCAGAATGCATGCAAAACGTGCACGCCTTTAGGGGCCACCCTGGTGTTCCAGGGGATTGAGGGCTGTGTGCCCCTGCTTCACGGCTCCCAGGGATGCTCCACCTATATGCGGCGTTACCTGATCTCCCATTTCAAGGAGCCCGTGGATATTGCCTCATCCAACTTCACCGAGGAGACAGCCGTATTCGGCGGCGGTGCCAACCTGAAACTGGCCATTGAAAACGTGGCAAGTCAGTATGCCCCTGACATGATCGGTATCGCCACCACATGTCTGTCCGAAACCATTGGTGATGATGTCCCGTTAATATTAAACAGCATGGACAATACCATTAAAGGCACGGCCCTGGTCCATGTCTCCACACCATCATATACCGGCACCCACGTGGATGGATTCCATGGTGCCGTGGCTGCCGTTGTGGACCGGTTCAACCCGGTGGATAAACGAATCGTTTACCGGCCCAAGAAAAAGAAAAAAATTAACCTGTTTCCCGGTATGCTCTCCAACGAAGATCTCCGGCATTTGAAAGATATTTTTGAGGATTTTCATACCCCGGTCACCATTCTGCCCGATTATTCGGAACGGCTGGAAGGACCGTCATGGCAGGAATACCAGGCCATTCAGAAAGGCGGCACGCCTATTTCAGCCATTGAAAAGATGCATGTGGCCGTCAACAGTATTGAGTTCGGTGCCGTTCTGGCCCTGGCCGCTGAAAACGGCCAGAAAACCGCAGGAGATATCTTAAACAAACGCTTTGGGGTCCCCTGTACACGGCTTCCCATCCCCATCGGGGTAAAGGCCACGGATCGTTTTCTGGATATCCTGTCCCAGATTTCGGGCCGGCCCGTGCCGGAACGGTACAGAAAAGAGAAATGGCGGCTGGTGGATGCCTATGTGGACGGCAATAAATATGTATCGAAAAAACGGGCCCTGATTTACGGCGAAGAGGATTTTGTCGTGTCCATAGCCGGATTCCTTGCCGAAGTCGGTATCATTCCCGTACTCTGCGCATCCGGCGGCAAAAGTAAAACATTTAAAAAAGCCCTTGAACAGACCTTGCCTGAAACGCTCATTGACCAGGTTGTCATCCAGAATGACATGGACTTCACCTGCATGGAAGAGACCGCCGCAGGTATGCCCGAAGACCTACGACCTGAAATCATCATCGGCAACTCCAAGGGATATGCCATGGCAAGACGGCTCAAGATCCCCATGGTCCGGGTGGGCTTTCCTATCCACGACCGGGTGGGCGGCCCGCGCATCCTGCATGTTGGATACAAAGGGGCTCAGCAATTGTTTGACAATATCGTCAATACACTTCTTACGGCCAGTCAGACCGAATCCAGAATCGGATACGCATATATGTAACTTTGTAAGGAAAATTATAAATTATGATGAATTTAGATAACCATCCCTGTTTTAATAAAAAGTCCTGCAAGGATTTCGGTCGTGTCCACCTTCCGGTTGCCCCGGCCTGTAATATCCAGTGCAATTTTTGCAACAGAAAGTTTGACTGTGTCAATGAAAGCCGCCCCGGGGTCACCTCCTCCATTTTGAGCCCGGACCAGGCCATGGCCTACCTGGCCGATGTGGTTGAGGCCAAACCCAACACCGCTGTGGTAGGCATTGCAGGTCCGGGCGATCCCTTTGCCAACGGCGACAAAACCATGGAAACCTTGACCAAAGTGCGCGCCGCCTACCCGGAAATGCTGCTGTGCGTGGCCACCAACGGTATGAACATCCATCCCTACCTGGATGAACTGAAAAACATTAATACCACCCATGTGAGCATTACCATCAATGCGGTGGACCCTGACATCGGCGCAAAAATTTATTCCTGGGTCAGGGACGGCAAACGGTCTGTGGGCCCGGCCCAGGGCGCAGCACTGCTTTTAGAGCGCCAGCTTGCCGCCGTTAAAGGCCTTAAGGAACGTGATATCATGGTTAAAGTCAATTCCATTCTTTTGCCCGGCATCAATGACGACCATATGGTAGACGTGGCCGAAAAAATGGGTGAGATGGGTGTGGATATCTTCAACTGTATGCCCTATTTTCCCACCAAGGGCGCAAATTTTGAAAATATGGCAGAGCCGGGCAAAGATGTGGTTAAGAAAATCAGAAAGGCCGCCCAGGTTTTTGTCCCCCAGATGACCCATTGTAAACGCTGCCGGGCCGATGCTGTGGGCCTGCTTGACGATTCCTTGAATCAGAAACTCATGGATCGACTGACATACCACGCCACTGCCCCCATCCCTTTATCCACTGCGCCTAAGTATTGCCATGAAGCGCCCGTTGAGGAAGATGTCTATGCGTTCAACTCTTCTGCCCCAAGGCCCTATGTGGCCCTGGCCACCCGGGAAGGCGCGTTGATTAATCAGCACCTGGGGGAGGCCACGGAATTACACGTCTATGACTTGAACCAGGAAACCCCGGAATTTGTGGAAACAAGGACGTTGCCTAAAGCCGGCAGCGGGGATGTCAGATGGCAGAATCTTGCCCGGACCATTAAAGATTGCCACACCATTCTTGTGTCCGGTGTTGGGGAAACCCCTAAAAAAATTCTGGGCACCATGGGATTCACCATCCATGAGGTCAACGGCATGATTGATCTTGTACTCGTGGCCTTGAAAAAAGGGGAGTCGTTAAATCATCTGATTGTTCGGGCACAGACCGCCTGCGGGGAGTGTCAGGGTACGGGCACCGGCTGCATGTAACTATTTATAAGCTAAGAAACTAAGGAACAGGTCTTAAATAATTTCTAAATTAATAAAAATAATTAAGGAGAAAAAAATGAACAAGCCTGAAAAACACATCCTCGTATGCTCAAGTTTCCGTCCCAGTGGAGAACTCAAAGGCAAATGCCACAGAAAAGGGTCCGGGGATTTCATGGCCTATATTGAAAATGAAGTGATTGACAGAGGCCTTGAAGAGGTGCTGATCTCTTCCACCTGTTGCCTGAAACAGTGTGACGACGGGCCTGTGATGGTGATTTACCCGGATAATATCTGGTATGGAAACGTGGAGAATGAAGAGGCCATTGACGCTATTTTAGATGCCATGGAAGATGGCGAGATTGCAGAGGACTACGTACTGTAGTCAGCTACCCAAGCTTAAAGATTTGGGTTTCCACAGCTAAAGGAGAAAACTTATGAAAACCCATGATGTGCGGGTATGGATGGTAGACACCACCCTTCGGGACGGGGAACAGGCTCCGGGTGTCTTTTTCCGGCCCCTGGAAAAATTGACCATTGCGCGTCAGCTTGCTGAATGCGGCGTTGACGAGATTGAAGTGGGCATCCCTGCCATGGGCGAGTTTGCATGCAGGGAAATTAAAGCCATTGCCCAGATGAACCTGCCCAGCATGCTCACCTGCTGGTGCAGGGCGGTCAAAAAAGATATCGAACTGGCGATTGGCTGCAACACCCCCGGGGTGCATATCAGTTTTCCCACGTCGTCCATTCTGCTCAAGACCTTTGAAAAGAATGAGGCGTGGGTGCTTGATACCCTGGATGAAACCGTACGGTTCGCAAGACATTATTTTGACCAGGTATCCGTAGGCGCCCAGGATGCCACCCGCACAGACATGGATTTTCTTTTACGGTTCTGCCAGGCTTCTATAAGCTTAGGCGTACACCGGGTGCGGCTTGCCGATACCGTGGGCATGATTACCCCGTCCGCACTCATGGATATGATAGAGACCCTTTTAATCCGTCTTCCCGGCCTCGCCCTGGAATTTCACGGACACAACGATCTTGGCATGGCCACGGCCAATGCCGTGTCTGCGGTGGATGCAGGGGCCAAGGCCATCAGCGTCACGGTTAACGGTCTTGGGGAGCGGGCAGGCAATGCCCCCCTTGAAGAAACAGCCATGGCCCTGTTCGGTATTGGTGCCCAAAAAAGCAATATGCGCCTGTCCGGGCTTGCCGGGCTATGCAATACAGTGGCAACATTTTCAGGACAGCAGATCCATGCAGCCAAACCCATTGTGGGGTCACGGATATTCTCCCATGAATCCGGCATCCACTGTGCCGGCCTGTTAAAAAATACACAATCCTATGAATTATACGATCCCGAGCAGGTGGGCAGAAACCACCCAAGACAAATGATTTTAGGCGTCCATTCAGGCTCGGCCGCCATAAAACATGCACTGGCCCACCGCAATATCAACATTGATGCCGATGCGGCCCAAAGGTTGCTGCCCCAGGTCAGGGCGGCGGCAGCCGTAGGGAACAAGCCCGTAACCCCGGAACTGCTGGAGTCCATCTATCGCCGGACATTGTGCGCTAAACAATGACACTCAACGCCAACATTGTAGAAATTTTCATAACTTTATTTTTTATCAACTGGAAGGAGAAAAAATGCATAGAATAGATCCCGATGAATGTCAGTCCTGTGGCGCATGCGCAAGCGCCTGTCCTGTTGAGGCAATCAGCATGCCGGCCGGGAAAAATTATTTTGAGATAAGTGACGAATGTATTGATTGCGGCGAATGTGAAGCCGAATGCGGTTTCAACGCGATTCTTATTGAGTAGATCTGGACTGATGAAAATTAGTTATATTTCATCTTTATTTTATGGATCGTCAAAATTTTGTTGCCCAAGAATCGTTTAGGAATGAGCACGAAATAAGATGCCCAATTAGAATTTTCAAACGTACGGCTTACAATGCTCGCCTGTTTTGAAATGGGCAAGTTATTTCTGACTCATTCCTTAAAGCTAAACCCAACGAACGATTTCTGGAGAATCGTGGGTCAGGTTTTGAATATAAGTTTTTTAGAATAAAAAGTGATAATTCAAGACTTGACCCTGAATTTAAAGAAATTTACTTCATTTGTTCGTCATTCCCATTGCCCTTTGAATTCATTGCCATATCCCAACATGAGTTTGAGGCTTGGTGCCGTATTGTGTTGGGGTTTCTTCCTCACCCCAACCTACGACCTCATGCACACAGCCAGTATATATTCTTCATGCTCTTCATGCTCTTCATGTACTTCATGGTAAAATAAAAAAATGTTCATCTTGATCCACATCAAGGTTTTTTGACCTTTTCTA
>DATFIL010000213.1:0-4693 GCA_035270145.1 Desulfobacter sp.
AAACGGCAAAGAGGCTGCAAAGATGTTTTCTTCCCATCGCTTTGACCTTATTTTAATGGATGTGGAGATGCCGGAAATGAACGGTATTGATGCCACCCGTAAGATCAGAGCCATTGAAAAGGATAAAGATCTGTTACGAACTCCGATCATTGCCCTGACAGCCCATGCCACGGCAGAGGACAGGGCGTTTTTTCTAAAGAGCGGTATGGATGAATTTTTGAAAAAACCCCTGAGTCCGGAAGCGTTAAGCAAAGCCGTTCAGAAAGTTGTCTGGAAAAAGTTTACCCATGTAATATCCGATGGGGAAATTGATGAAAAAACCGATGGAGATGGCCGATTAGAAGATCCCGTAGACTTGCAGGAACTAAAACGGATTATGAGAGGCAAGAAATCTCTTTTAGAAAAATGCTTTCAGGCCTTTGAATCGACCTATCCAGATCTTATTGCAAAAATTTCTACTTGTATTGAAAAAAATGAGTATGATGAATTAAAAGATAATGCACATCGTCTGAAGGGTATGCTGAAATATTTGGCAGCGCACAGTGCCGCCACGCTTGCAGGGCAACTCGAATCAATGGGCGTTTCCTTAAACACGGCTACAAGCGCGGATATAACTGTTCAAACATTAAATGATGAGTGTCTTAAAATTAAAAATTGTATCAAGCAGGTGTTGGAGGGGGATTTTTCCTGATGGCCTGGTCTCTGGATAACACACCATAGCATAAAAAAAGGCCGATCCACCCAATGGGGTGGGATCGGCCTTTTTTCTAATCGAGTTTGCTTAATTTAGGTTCAATATGTCGATCTGATTTTAAGCAGCATCTTTTCCCAGAGCTATGCCAACTTCAAGAGCCTTCTTGTTCATGTCAAAGAAAGCTGGGGGCATGGCATCTTCGATAACACTTATAGCTGATTCGGGTTTACAGATGCCTGTCATACCGATCAGCGCCCCAACTACACAGACACTGTAAACAATCGGTTTTCCGATTTCTTTAACAACTGTGTCATACATGGGCAACTCTACGATCTTGGCATTCATATTGGCAGGTGTAACATACCTTGGGTCAACAATCATGAGACCGCCCGGTTTAATCACGGATGCATATTTATCATAGCCTTCCTGCATCAGGGCGACAAAAACGTCAGCCTTTTCAACCTTGGGGTAATAAAGATTGCCTTCTGAAATTAAAATGTCGGCACGGGTAGCGCCGCCACGGGCAGCAGCGCCGTAGCTCTGGGACTGAATTGCATTCTTGCCCTCAAAGATTGTAGCTGCTCTGGCAAGGATAATGGCCGTAGTGATGACCCCTTGTCCGCCAGAAGCTGTAAAAACAATTCCTGTTGATTCCATTATGCCTATCCTTTCTTCATTACCTTGTCAATGACGTTTTCTTGGTAAACTTCGCAGTATTCGGGTACTTGTTCATCAACAAAAATACCGCGTTGAATCAGATCCGGATTATCTGCCAGTTTTTTGGAGCCCATGGGTACGGTATTATCCTTGTACCATTCCATCATCTGGGGCGCCTCGCCAGCCTTGTTTTTTCTTCCGAACTGGGTGGGGCACATGGAGAGAATTTCAACCACTGAAAACCCTTTGTGCTCAATGGCTTTTCTGATTGTATTCTGGGCTTCTTTGGCATGGTAAACGGTAGTTCTTGCCACAAAAGTGGCACCTGCGCCTTTAGCCAGATCCATCAGATCAAAGGCACGATCAGGAACACCATAAGGGGCTGTACTTGCTTTTACACCACAGCCGGACATGGGTGAATACTGTCCGCCGGTCATGCCGTAGATCCGGTTGTTCATGATGATGGCAGTAATATCGATATTTCTTCTGCAGGCATGGATAAAGTGGTTGCCGCCGATGGCCGTGGAGTCACCGTCGCCAAAGGGAACAATAACTTTCAGGTTGGGGTTGGCAAGCTTAACGCCTGTAGCAGTGGGAAGAGCCCTGCCGTGCATGGTATGCCCTGTGTTGAAATCCAGATATCCGGATATTCTCGAAGAACACCCGATACCTGAGATCACGGAAACATCATTGTTGTCTAATTCCAGATCACCGATCGCCCTGAGCAGTGCGCCCATGACAGTGCCGTGACCACATCCGGGACACCACATCTGAGGGAAAAATTGAGTCCGCAAATATTTCTTGATATCAAATTGTGTATCGCTCATGCTATACCCCCTTTCCTGAGATCATTTTCAATGCAGCTTTAATGTCAGCTGGCTTGATGATTTGGTTGTCAACCCGGTTAGAGAAGAAAACCTTTTCAGACTGAGGTACAACACGTTTTACCTCGTTGACAATCTGGCCCATATTCATTTCAGCCACAATCACGGCCTTGGCATTGGCACATTTTTCCCTGACAATGTCATCTGCAAAGGGCCAGACGGTCTGAAGTTCTAAAACGCCGACCTTAATTCCTAACTGATTCCGATAGTCTTCGGCAGCCTGGATGGCGGATCTGGTTGTCGTGCCATAGGCAACGATGACATAGTCGGCATCATCCATGTAGTATTCTTTGTACCTGGCAAGCTCGTTGGCTTTGCTATCGATTTTTTCTACCAGGTGGTGGATCAGGGCGTCGACATTTTCAGGACTGACGTCGGGAAATCCCAAAAGGTTATGATGAAGGCCGGTCACGTGGAAACGATGGCCTGCACCGAAATCGGACATGGGACGCTGTCCGTTTTCATCGGTACGATAGGGATAGTACTGTTCACCTACGGGAATCGTGGTTCTGATTCTATCTACAACTTCGATCTCGCCGGGTTCGGGAATGACCACTTTTTCTCTCAGGTGCTGGGTGGCCTCATCAAACATAAGAATAACAGGCGTCCTGTATTGTTCAGCGAGATTAAACGCTTCAACCGTAATTTTAAATACATCCTGGAGGTTGGAAGCTGTCATGGCAATAATGCTGTGGTCTCCATGGGAACCCCATCTGGCCTGCATCGTGTCACCCTGGGCGACATGGGTGGGGTTACCTGTGGATGGCCCGCCTCTCTGGATATTTGCGATGACACAGGGGGTTTCAGTCATACAGGCGTATCCGATACCTTCCTGCTTCAAGGAAAATCCCGGGCCGGAGGTTGCGGTCATGACCTTTTTTCCGGCAAGGGAAGCGCCGATGATACAAGCCATGGAAGCGATTTCGTCTTCCATCTGGATAAATTTGCCACCTCTTTTAGGAAGTTCAGCAGCTAAACCTTCTGCGACTTCTGAAGACGGCGTGATCGGATAACCTGCAAAAAAGTCACACCCAGCATAAAGGGCGCCTTCAATACAGGCATCGCTTCCTGGAATAAATTGGATATTCTTAGTCATTATTTATTCCCCTTCTTTCTCAATTAAGATTTCAATTGCCAGATCAGGGCACCGAAGTTCGCAAAGCTTACATGCAATGCAGTCTTCAGGGCGGGCTGCCACAGCTTTTTCATCGCTGTCCAGTTCCAGAACCTGTTTGGGGCAGAAGTAAACGCAAATACTGCACCCCTTGCACCAGTCTCTGTTAATAACGTGTGTGACGGATTTTCCTTTTGCCATAATTTCCTCATCCTCGGTTTCTAACCGGATTAAAATTGGGCATGTAGTTAATAGATCTAATCGTGCTTGTCAAAGTTTTCCACGTGTAATCGTCATGGACAGAATCAGAATTGGAACTAAGGACTGTCCATAACAAATACAGAAAAGTTGGTCTTAGTTGGTTTGAACATTCTAAGGATAAATTTAATTGCCGCATTAAATTTTTTCACCTATAGTTTATCAAAAATCTATCATGCTCTATCAAAAAAAAAGCCTGTTTACAACTTTTTTTATCGTTTTTTTTAATCAGATCCTAATGGCGCTTCTCTACTATTATTTTTTTGTTTCTTGTCACGTCTCTTCTGATAGGTTATTTTTTTTACATGACAATGCAAAAAAAAGATACGGTCAGTGTCATTATCCCCACATTCAACCGGGCGTGGACCCTGAAAAGGGCGATTGATTCAGCCCTTGCCCAGGACTACCGGCACAGGGAAATCCTTGTGGTGGATGACGGGTCAACAGACGCAACCCAGGAACTGCTGGCAGGATATGAAGATAAAATCCGGGTCCTGGTCCAGGAAAATAAAGGGGTGAGTGCAGCCCGGAATCTTGGGATCCAAGAAAGCCAAGGCCGCTTCATTGCTCTGCTGGACTCCGATGATGCCTGGGAAAAGAATAAACTGTCCTGCCAGGTGGCCTTTTTTCAATCCAATCCCGGGGCAATGATCTGCCAGACCGAAGAAATCTGGATCAGAAAGGGCAAACGGGTTAATCCCAAAAAAAAACATAAAAAACCGTCGGGCATGATTTTTGAGCAGTCTTTAAAGCTCTGCCTGGTGAGCCCTTCGGCTGTGATGATGAGACGACAACTTTTTGAGCAAAAGGGGATGTTTAACGAGGGGTTTCCGGTATGCGAGGATTACGACCTGTGGCTGCGTATTTCCCATGACACGCCCGTGTATCTGATTGACACCCCGTTAACCGTTAAAACCGGCGGGCATGGGGATCAGTTGTCCGCCGCCCACTCCCAGGATAAATACCGGATTGAGTCCATCCTGAATTTAATTGACTCCAATGTTCTTTCTTTGGATCAGGAACAGGCCGCTTTAAAGGTATTTAAAGAAAAGTGCCGGATTTTTGCCAACGGGTGCATGAAACGGG
>DATFIL010000214.1:0-3737 GCA_035270145.1 Desulfobacter sp.
CTAAAAAAACCGGTGTTGACATACAGCCCATTGTCATTCTTAATACTAATAAGGCGTTGCCTAAATACGCGCTGACCTTTCAGGGAAACACACAGATGACGGTAAAGGTTCTGGATACCATTCCTTTTTTCCGGTTCAAGGATATGGCCCCTGAAGAGATTGCCGATATGACCAGGACGTTGATTGCCGACCATGTTGCCGGTTGCCGGGAATCGGCCTGATTGTATTATAAAGTTTCATATAAAATATAGCATAAAATAGCATAAAATAGCATAAAATAGTTGAAAATAGAGTAAAATGTGTTTAGCATATACTTATGAAATTAAGTGTCTGGGCAAAAAAACAGGGTATAGCTTATCGGACTGCATGGGAACATTTTAGAACAGGTAAAATCCCCAATGCGTATAAACTCGCATCTGGTACTATTATTGTGCCGGACGAAAAACAAATCCAAAAAACCGAATTTGTCGTTACCTATGCCAGAGTAAGTTCCTCTGTAAATAAATCCAGTCTTGAAATCCAATCGCAGCGCCTAATCGACTTCTGCAACGCTAAAGGTTGGCAAACACATCTCAATGTCAAAGAAATCGGTTCAGGTCTAAACGATAAGCGTAAAAAACTTGAAGATGTCCTGGCTAAAGGCCGAGCTACGAAATTAGTAGTAGAACACAAAGACAGGTTAGCGCGTTTCGGTGTTAATTATATCGAAATCTTATGTAACCATATCGGATGTGAATTAGTCGTTTTAAATCAGACTCTAAACGATAAAGAAGATCTCATTCAAGACTTTGTCTCGGTTATTACCAGCTTCTGTGCCAGGCTATACGGTCAACGTCGTACTAAACGTAAAACAGAAAAAATAATAAAAGAGCTGTGCTGTGAAAAAGAAGAAAAAGTCGAATAAACTACATAGAGCTGTTACACATATTAAACTGGACTTTGCTAATCAAGGGAAATTAACTCGCCTTGATGAATTGTGTCCAGTTTATATGAATCTGGTGCAGCAATATATAGATTATATTTTCAAATTTGAAATCAGAGACGTTGATTCCTATGATGAAGTTATTCCGTTAGTAAAAACTGTTTTATCTAAACGATACCAACGCTGCGCCTGGCAACAAGCCGTTGGCATTATGAAGTCTTTTTATTCTAACGGCAGAACAAACAAGCCCCAATTAAAAGGTGCTAATATCCAAGGAACTCCGAACGTTATCAGACTTGAAAAATCTGATACCCCTCAGTTTGATTTCTGGTTGGTTATTGCAACACTTGAAAAATGTAAACCAGTTAGAATTCCAATTAATATTTATGCTTACGGGAAAAAAGTCATAAATTCCGGCAAATTATGTACAGGAGTTACATTAACCCGGAAACATGGTAAGTGGTACGCCACGCTTGTTGTTGAAACGGTTAATAAAAAAACAAAAGCATCAAAAATTATAGGCGTTGATCTTGGAATCAAAAACCTATTAACAACACCAGTTCAATATTTTGGTCAGTTTTCAGAAAAGCTGAAAGATAAAATCAAACAGAACGATTTGAAACGACGTAGAAAACAAAAGTTGAACGCCTGTTTAAAGAAAAAAGGTTTGGTACCAGTTTCTCTCCACAATGAAAAACTCGATGGTTTTATTAAAAACGAAATCGGCCGTGCAATCAACCTGTTTATCAATTCGGTTACGGAAGATACAACAGTTGTTTTAGAGCGGTTATCCATATCCGATATGCGATTCAAATCCAGAAACATGAACCGGATTTTAAAAGCATCTAAAATTGGTTATGCTATGGACCGGTTAAAGCAGAAGCTTGATTTGAAGCATATCCGATACGCATCTGTACCGGCTGCTTATTCAAGTCAGCAATGTTCCTGTTGTGGTTATATAGACCGATCAAACCGACCGACACAAGAAAAATTCATATGCAAGTTTTGTGAATATACCGATAATGCGGATGTTAATGCCAGCAAAAACATAGCCAAACGTTTTGGAGATGTTGAGCTAAAGGACTTAACAGATTTTCGCGAAATGAAGCCGTTTTTGTTAGAAAGATTTTTTAAGCGGTTTCCGGATGCTCGTAGTGCATCCGACAGGTTAGAACTGAGCTATACGCTTCGAGAGATAAGTGGTTCGCCGCTGACAGTCAATCAACCTGTTTAAGATCAATCTCTATATTTCTCTATGGAGTTGGTAACTATTTTATTGACAGTAACACGGAACTGATTTAAATGCTTTTAATTTTCCCCCCTGTGGCAAAACCCTGTGAACCGCCGGCCGGCATTGCGCTTTTGTCTTCTGCATTAAAGGAAAACGGTATCGACTGTAAATGTATTGACGCCAATGTGGACGGTCTTTTATGGCTGATCAATTCCGTGGTCAAAGACAAGGCAACCGATTCCTGGACCCGGCGGGCATTAAAAAACAGGGCCGCTCTTTTAGATGACCTTGGCAATCCTGATCTTTACACCAATGTTGACCGCTACCACCAGCGGGTCTATGACTTGAACCGGTTGGTGGCCGTCTCCGTGGATCGGTCAAGATTCAGAATCAGCTTGAGTGACTATTCGGACAATCAACTCTCCTCGGTGGACTCAACGGCCCTGCTTGACAGTGCCGCATTATATCAGGAAAATCCTTTTTATTCCTATTTTGAAGAAAAACTTCGTCCCGTGATAGAATCCTGGGATCATCCCTGGATCGGCATCTCCCTTTGTTATCTCAACCAGGCCCTGGTCAGTTTTGCCCTGGCCGGATGGATCAGAGATAATTTTCCGGGTAAAATACTTGTCATGGGCGGGGGATTGATCTCATCCTGGATGAGACGTCCTGATTTTAATAATCCCTTTTCAAGTTTGATTGATCATCTGGTCAAAGGGGAGGGCGAATCTCCTTTGCTCGCGCTGCTTGGAAAGCCCGGCATTGAGAAAAAACATTATGTGCCGGACTACGGGTTTGCCGACAATCATGATTATATTGCCCCGGCAAAAATTTTGCCTTTCAGGGCCGCCATCGGGTGTTACTGGCGCAAATGCCGGTTTTGTCCTGAAAAGGCTGAAACGAGGCCCTACTCAACCCAGCGGGCCGATCGGGTGCTCGGTGATCTTGACCTAATGGTCGAAAATCACGATCCTGGGGTTGTTCATTTCATTGATAATGCAGTGACGCCTGCGTTTTTGCACGCACTTGCCAGGCAGACGAGCGCATTTAAGTGGTACGGGTTTGTCCGGTTTGAAAAGGATTTTGCAGACCCTGAATTTTGCCGGGCCCTTAAGCAAAGCGGATGTGAGATGCTTAAACTCGGACTTGAATCCGGTGACCAAAAGGTTCTGGAGGATATGGGCAAGGGCACGGATCTCGAACTTGCATCAGCAACCCTTGCCAATCTTAAAGCTGCAGGCATTCTTACTTTTGTCTATCTGCTTTTCGGCACCCATTATGAAGATGAGGCGGCCGCCCACCGCACCCTGGATTATATCAAGGCGCATAAATCAGATATTGACTATCTGAATCTGTCGGTGTTTAATTTACCTAAGTTCAGTGAAGATGCCGAAGGTCTTGTAACCCATGAATTTTACCATGGAGACCTCTCCTTATATCTCAATTTTGAACACCCCCGGGGATGGACCCGCCGTAATGTGAAATCGTTTATTGATAAAGAATTTAAAAAACAGCTGGGTGTGGGGTCCAGGTTCAGGAAAAATCCGGCTTTTTTTTCATCCAACCATGCCATGTTTTTTAATA
>DATFIL010000215.1:0-3015 GCA_035270145.1 Desulfobacter sp.
ATCGTAGCCCAGGATTTTGTCCGGATCAACACGGCCATCCAGAATAGTCGTTTTTCTTCTACCCCGGCGCTGGTTGCCGTCATGGACAAGGTCAAACAGGCCGGCAAAAGCCTTCATCTTTTGGGACTGCTTTCCGATGGCGGGGTCCACTCCCACATCAATCACCTGTTTGCCCTAATAAACATGGCAAAGAATAAAGGCATTACAAAGGTTTATATCCACCCTATCATGGACGGTCGGGACACCTCTCCCACATCAGGAATTGGATTTTTAAAAAAACTTGACGAAAAAATCCAGGATCTTGACACAGGCAAGGTGGCAACCATGACCGGGCGCTTCTGGGCCATGGACCGGGACACGCGCTGGGAACGGGTACAAAAAGCGTATGAACTTTATACCCAAGGCAAAGGCGTTGACGCTTCGGACCAGACCCCTGCCCAGGCCATCCAGGCCGCCTATGACAGGCAAGAAACCGATGAATTCATAAAACCGGTACGCTTTTGCCCGGGCAATGAAGGAACTGTTGAAAAAGGAGATGGCGTCATTTTTTTCAACTTCCGGGCCGACCGGGCCAAGGAGATCACCCGGGCATTCACGGAAAAAAGCTTTGACAGGTTTAGACGCACCGTAAACCCCATCCTTAGCGATTTTGTGTGCATGACCCAGTACGACGAGCACTTTGATCTGCCTGTCGCCTTTGCTCCCCAACACCTGGACAAGATTTTCGGGCAGATCCTAAGCGAAAAGAAAATCCCCCAACTTCGCATTGCAGAGACTGAAAAGTACGCCCATGTCACCTATTTTTTCAACGGCGGTGATGAGGCCGTTTTTGACGGGGAAGAGCGCATACTCATCCCCTCTCCCCGGGATGTGGAGACCTATGACCAGAAACCTGAAATGAGTGCAGACAAAGTGACGGACAAAGCCTGCGAGCAGATCCGTTCAGGCAAATTTCAATTTGTGGTGCTTAACTTTGCCAACATGGACATGGTAGGTCATACCGGTATATTTGATGCGGCGGTAAAGGCATGCGAAACCGTGGACAGCTGTGTAAAAAAAGTGGTGGAAGACATCTGGGAAACCGGCGGCACGGCTTTTATCACGGCAGACCACGGTAACTCCGAACAAATGCTGGCCCCGGACGGGTCCCCCCATACAGCCCATACCTTAAATCCGGTGAGGCTTATTGTTGCCGCCAATCCAGCGCCTGCGATTACGCTTCAAAACGGCAAGCTTGGAGACATTGCACCGACCATACTTAATTTTCTTGGAATAGAACAGCCTTTGGAAATGACAGGCCAATGTCTGATCCTTAATAAATAAAACAATATTAATAATAATTTTTTAATTTAACAGTTTATACATTATGATACTTGATCAAGTTACCGACTATATTACCGGCAAAGAGATAGACAATGTCGGCGCTGAAACCAGCCGCCAGATTTTTGAAAAATTCCTGGTGGAGACCAAAGGATATGCCAAATCAGATATTCTTGTGGACGTCCCGTTAACCGTGCAGTTCAAGGGCGAAGACTATCCATCTGTGATAGATCTGATTGTAAACGTGGAAGACCGCCCCTTTATGGCCATCACCTGTGTGGCAGGGTCCATTGGATCCTATGAAAGGGAAATTTTGGCCGGTGCCAGATTGGTCTATGACCATATCGTACCCTTTGCTGTATCCACGGATGCCAGGAACGCCATTATCAAAGATGCCCGCACAGGAAAAACCATTGGGCAGGGACTTGATGCTATTCCAGATCATTCCCAGGCCCGGGCGCAGCTAGAAAAAATTGAAGCCACGCCCCTTGATCCGGATAAAAAAAACGGTGAAATGATTATCTACAGATCTTTCAACCTGGAAAAGGTCAACAAATAACCATTTGGTTATTCCGTCAAGCAGGGTCTGAATTTCAGGAATGGTGAAATTCAGACCCTCCAGGTTTACAGCGTCACACATAAATTCAGGCATCATTCTTTTTTTGTGCATCAATGCCCGTCTTTTATCGGGGGTCATGCCCCAATGACGCTCCTGCATATCGCTGTCTCATGCCTTTGGCACATCCTTGCCGCAATGTTTACATACCATGGCCCGTTTTTTAATAATCTCGGCACAAAAGGGACATTCCCGGGTAAAATGGCGTTCATGGAGTTGTTCAACGACTTTTTCCACCCCTTCCTGTAATACCTGGCTCGGAAACTTATGGTTGATCAGGTGCTCCACTGCCGTGGCATCACCTAACTCTCCAACCATTTCTACCGCTTTCAGTCTTGCCTTGGGTGGAATATTGGGGTCCAAAGAGATTTTTAAAATCTCATCCCAGTCTTTGGAAATATAATAATCCGTCAAAATGGAAAAAGTCTTTTTCAGCAACTCTTTTTTAGCCTCTTCCGCCACAAGCGCCGCATCATCCATAACAGTACCGGTGCCGCCGACGGGACTGAACACAGGCATGTATTCAAAATGGTCTGCGCCTGGTTCACAAAAGCACCTGTAAGAGGCGGGTACCTCCATGGATTCCATCAGATGCTCCCATCCCTTTTTATAAGAAGGGCAATCATCATTAAAACAGACAAACAGATAGGGCGTCTGCCAACCCAAACCGTCGGAAAAATTGATGGGTGGAATCTCCCACAGTGTCATGGGCGCATCGCAATGGGGACAATGGGGCTTGTCCATCTTTAAATATTTTTCAAGCAGCTCTTCTTTGGTCTCAAATGCCATTGTTTTCTCCTTATTTTAGTAGTACCGGACCACAACCCGGCAATACCCACCATAATAAGCACACAGGGATGGTTGTCAAACCATCCCTGTGTTAATGTTGGATGCTGTAGCAAATGAAATTACTATATTTTTCTTATCTTTGAACTACTCTATGGTTGCTATCACATCATCCTTGGCTACGGAATCTCCTGATTTGAAATTAATGGCGGTAATCGTTCCGTCGGCTGTTGCCGGAAGGATGTTTTCCATCTTCATGGCCTCGATCACCACGACGGTATCACCTACCTTCA
>DATFIL010000216.1:0-2719 GCA_035270145.1 Desulfobacter sp.
TGATTATTTTTTGACATGTTTCTGAAGTGTCAGGGAATTCTTGGGCTGCCAGGTTTTCAGGTTTTTCCGGAGGACTAGGAACTTGCGATCTGGGGTCGGACCAAGCTAACATTATGTATTTTATTGAAAAAAGCTCTAAAAATAAACATTTTTATGGCTTAAAATGCTCTTTTAAGCGATAAAAACATGCCTTCAAGGATATTTGTTCCTCATTAATAGGTTTGACAGACTTCTTCAAATAGCCTCAAAAACCACGGATCTCATTGGACACTCTCTCGTGGATCTGGCCCGACGTCGTATAAGAGGCGCTTTCCATTTTCGAGCCGGATCTCTTGCTCGTTTAGATATCTGCACAATTGTATCTGAGCCGCTTTAAACCTCGGCGTTTCGAGTGGTTCAAGCCTTATCTCCATTGCTTCCTTTGTGCTTTTTATCCAACCTCGACTCTGCGTGATTGCATCCAAGACCGGCTGCAAATCCCGATCGTTGGGCAAAAACCTGCGGAATATTTCAATCAATTTCTTTCGACTGTTCCAAAAAAGCGCCTCAGCCAAATTCCAGTAGTTTTTTCCTTCGGTCTCTATTACTTTGAAATGTTTTCCAGAGATCTCGTTTATGTCTATCCGCTCGGGGCAATTTGCGATCTTTTCTTCTGTCTCGATTATCTGCGCCTTCAATTGGGTCACCTTTTCGGTCAACACGTCACGCTTTTTACTTTTGCGTAACGAACCGTCTTTGTTCTTTGTTAACGGCATTTTTCCCAAGCTTCGTTCGGTTTTACCGAGTTCTTTTTTCAGCTTCTTTTTTTTATCTTTTAACTCCTTTAACTGCGGATTGGCAATTGATTGCTCGGAACTGTCGCTGGAAGTATCCTTTTTCGGGTTGTAATGCATATCAAGCTGGGCCGCCATATGCTTAAAAGCGTTTTCGCTGCAACCCCATCGGCCCAGCATGGCTTTTGCAATAGAGATGGTAGTCTCCTGGTCATCCTGACATACGCACGCCACCCGTCTGTCGGTCTTTTGATTCCAGATAACGATTCGTCTGAGGGTGATTTGGTTTTTCTTGTTATCCTTGTACGTTTTCTTATCTTCAAATGCCCGGTAGGCTTTGTTGTTGACAAAGAACTTTTCGCTGTAACATTCTTCGGGAATCTCTCGCAGTTCATTGCTGTCACTGAATTTTTCCCATGTTACAAATCGGTATCCGGCCATTGATAAAAAATGCTCCACACCCCATGCCTCGCGGTCAGCTATTATCAATGGGGGCGTGTTCCCGATATAGCCCTGCCATTTCTCGCTCATTTGCCGCATCATTGTTTTGAGGTCGCCTTTTCCCTCTTGAATCTCAAAATAAACGATTTGTCCTTGACAGTCATGGACAAACATTTCCGTCTGACCGGGCATTGCTTGTCCGCGTTGCGTATAAAACCCACTGTGTACCCTGTTCTTTCCATAATAAGGTACAAAATGTCCGTCTATATAAAGCCAGTACAGGGAAACCAAACTATTTTTGGCCTGTTCGTGGAAAAACTTTTTTATTAACTCTCCGGAGCGGCCCAGCCTGCATAGGTTGTGGACAAGCTTCCATAGATTGGGTTTGCTAAGCAGTTGTTTGATGCCCGTTAATTTGCCGAATTCCCGTTTATATACGGTTTTTAACTGTTCTATCGAGCCAAACCCGTTGATCATCATCATGGCGAAAAGATAGATGACTACACTATAATGGCCGAGTACCTGCCGGCATAGCCCCATCACATTGAAAACATTCTGGAAAATCCCCCAGTAAATAAAGCTTCCCGCATACCGGTTTTCCTTAAAATCATATGTCTCTTCAAAAAGCTCGGGCAGTTGGGCTTCCTGGCATGTGGGGACTTGCTCTGTTTCTTTGAAATCGATGACTGTCGGCTCAGCTTCTGCACCAGAGTCAACGGGAGCTTCTTGTTCCTGTTCCTGTTCGGTTGTCTTTTCACAAAATTCAAAGTTTATGGTCAATTGCTGTTTTTGAAGGGCTTCCCGCTTCTGACGGCGTTCTTCCTCCAATTGCCTTGCTTTATTTCCGGTGGGGAGTTTATCCGCTTTGTCCGCTCGTCCTTTGCGGACACTGCCTTTGTAGCTGTTAACAAGTCCTTCAAATCCGGATTTACGGAATGTATCTTCCCAATTGAGAATGCTTTGCCTGGAAGCCCCCAAGGCCTTGGCCAACTTGCTTTTCGTTATCTGGCCTTCCAATATTAATTCAACGGCCAGGCGCCGCCTATCGATGCCGGCGTTTATCTCAACATGGCGATAAGGAACCCCATACCGGCTAACTGTTACCAATTTTTTTGATCGCCACTCAAGCGAATATCCGTCCCCGATTCCAATATCTTTGTCATTATCATCGGGAATATCAAATAAATTTTGCTGTGCCATAAAACCCTCTGGTAATCTAAAGTCATTGTTACAGATATTTGTACAATACACAGCATAAATTGTCAAGTAAAAATTTTTATTGTTAATTTTCAATTGATTAAAAATTCAATTGTCCAATTTTAAAAATCGAATTTGAGGCATAGTTTGTCCAATTTTAACGATAAATGAGCCTAATCAGGCGCCAACAGAAGGCTTGCCCTTACTGACGCGACATGCTATTTTAATGATTTGAAGAAGTCTGCTGATCAAACAGGTGTTTGAGAATATAAGGAAGCAGCACCTGGATATCGGCATGATGTATGTGG
>DATFIL010000217.1:0-2506 GCA_035270145.1 Desulfobacter sp.
AAAAGTTGAAAATCAAACTCAAAAAAACAACTAATGAAAATTAAAGATATATAGAAAGGAATTGTTATGGGTAAAATTATTGGAATCGACCTTGGCACAACCAATTCATGTGTCGCGATCATGGAAACCGGTGGAGAGGCAAAGATTATTACCAATGCCGAAGGGGGCAGAACAACACCGTCCATTGTGGCGGTTACCGAAAGCGGGGAGCGTATTGTCGGCCAAACGGCCAAGCGCCAGGCCGTAACAAACCCTGAAAACACAATTTTCGGTGTTAAACGTCTCATTGGCAGAAAATTCAACTCAAAGGAAGTCCAGAATGACATTCCCATACTTCCTTATATAATAGAGGCAGCCGCCAACGGCGACACCCGGATCAACATCAGGGGCAAGCAGTACAGCCCTGCCGAAGTTTCCTCGTTTATTCTTGGCAATATCAAAAAAACTGCCGAGGATTACCTTGGGGAAGCTGTGACCGAAGCCGTTATTACGGTTCCAGCCTACTTCAACGACAGCCAGCGCCAAGCCACCAAAGATGCCGGTAAAATCGCAGGCCTGGAAGTCAAGCGTATTATCAATGAACCCACAGCCGCCTCCCTGGCCTATGGCCTGGATAAAAAAGGTGAGGAAAAAATCGCGGTTTTCGACCTTGGCGGCGGTACATTTGACGTCTCTGTCCTTGAAATCGGTGACGGGGTGTTTGAAGTAAAATCCACCCACGGTGATACGCACCTGGGCGGTGAAGACTTTGACCTGCGGATCATTGACCACCTGGCAAATGAATTTAAAAAAGACCAGGGTATTGACCTGCGTAGCGATAAAATGGCTTTGCAGCGTCTCAAAGAGGCTGCTGAAAAGGCAAAAATGGAGCTGTCAACATCCACGGAAACCACTATCAACCTGCCCTTTATTACAGCAGACGCATCCGGGCCCAAACATCTGGACATCAAACTGACCAGAGCGAAACTGGAGTCCCTTGTGGCTGACCTTTTGGACAAACTAGAGGTTCCCTGTACAACAGCGCTGAAAGAAGCACACTTAAAACCCGGTGATGTAGATGAAGTTGTTCTGGTTGGCGGCATGACCCGTATGCCTGCTGTTCAGGAACGTGTTGAAAAAATATTCGGCAAAAAACCCCATAAGGGTGTTAACCCGGATGAGGTGGTTGCCATGGGTGCAGCAGTCCAGGCCGGCGTACTCCAGGGCGATGTTAACGACGTGCTCCTGCTGGATGTCACCCCGCTTTCCCTGGGCATTGAGACCCTTGGCGGCGTTATGACCCGGCTGATTGAAAAAAATACCACCATCCCAACCAAAAAGAGTCAGGTATTCTCCACGGCTGCGGACAACCAGCCGGCCGTGTCCATTCACGTGCTCCAGGGCGAACGCCAGATGTCAGCAGACAACAAGACCTTAGGTCAGTTTGAACTGTCCGACATTCCCCCTGCACCCAGAGGTGTTCCCCAGATTGAGGTGACGTTTGATATTGATGCCAACGGTATTGTTCACGTATCTGCCAAAGACAAAGCCACAGGCAAGGAACAGTCCATCCAGATTACGGCAGCATCCGGCTTAAACGAAGACGAAATTCAGCGCATGGTAAAAGACGCTGAGATGCACGCCGACGAGGATAAGAAAAAACGTGACCTGGTGGATACCAAAAACCAGGCAGAGGGCTTGGTGGACCAGACCGAAAAAACCCTGAAAGAGCATGGGGACAAAGTGGATGAAGCCACCAAAAAATCCATTGAGGATGCAGCCCAGGCCCTGAAACAGGCCAAAGACTCCGACAACCTTGAAGATATCAAGGCTAAAATCGAAGCCCTGTCCCAGGCCTCCCACAAACTGGCCGAAGTAATGTATCAGCAGGCACAGACAGACAGCCAGGCTGGACAGACCGACGGTGCTGATGCCGGTGCCGGTTCCGCCAATGACGATGATGATGTGGTTGATGCGGATTTTGAAGAGGTCAAAAAAGATAAATAACAACTTTTATATTAGCCCGCCCTGAATGATAATATCCTGATTCAGGGCGGGAATTTGATGTTGAATATAATCCTGCCGTGATCTATATTGTTCCGGCAGGATTTTTATTAGCATTTTAAAAACAGCCATGGACTGAACCACGGAAAGCACGGAAGGACACGGAAATGAGTTTGATTTTTGAAGAAGAGACGTCAACTTTGGCAGTCACCCAAAAGTACGCATTGAGGGCTTTGCGCTCTAACTTTCAGTGCTTTCCGTGTCTTCCGTGGGTATAAACAGGAGATGTTGATTTAATATGATCATTACCGACATCCTCCGGCAGAACAACGCACTTTACCCGGAAAAAGCAGCGTTAATTGAACGAATCCCGGCCACAGGCCGGCGCACGCAGATCACCTGGTCCGACTTTTACCGGCAAAGCATTCAGACAGCCAATGCCCTGCAGGCCAACGGCATTAAAAAGGGTGATAAAGTGGTTCAGCTTATGAGCAATTGCCTGGCGTGGCTGCCCATTTATTTC
>DATFIL010000218.1:0-2133 GCA_035270145.1 Desulfobacter sp.
GGTCCCAACACCAGCACCCGCCGGGTCAGCCCCATCACCAGGGAAAGATAGGCAATGGCAAAAATCACGTATGATTTTCCGGTGCCGGTGGCCATGTGCACCACGCCGGAAAGCCGGTCCGGCAATGGGATATGGTTTAGAAACATGTCTTCGTCGCCGAAGCGCTGTTGAATCTGAAGCTTTTTTTGGTGGTTCTCCCTGGCCAAATCAATAACTGATCTATAGGCCCCGCCCCAGAGATAGATCATGACCTGCTTGATGGCATCATATTGATAGGCCCTGGTCCCGGTCAGTTGGCGGACAAAGTCTTCAATTTCCGTAAAATTGAATTTTTCGTAATTGCACCGCCGGATATTGATGTCCAGGGTATGCTCGGACAGGTTCATTTGTTTTGCCGCCTTTTTTTTCTTTTTGGCCATGGGGTTTTTAATCCTTAAAGATAAACGGTGCGCTCTCATTGCCGTGTTTATCAACGGCAATTACGGCCACGCTGTTGGTCAAACCGCTTATCCTGACTTCCTGGTTGTCACTGATGTCTTTGGCAAATATGGTCTTTTCTATGTCAAAAATATGGTCGTCATAATCCACATCCACCAGCAGCATGGCCAGTCCGTCAAGACCGGTATACTTGTTACCGGTTTTATCCAAAATGCCGGTTTTGAATCTGGTGATTTTCAATCCATCCTTGATTTTTTTCACCTTGATTTCCACCTCATCATTAAAATAAAACCCCGTGGCATTGATCAGGCTGTTGACATTCTCCTGCGCGTTGGGCTGTTCGATAATCTGAAAGTTGCGGGAGACCTCTTCTAAAATCTTATAGGGAAATTTCAGCAGTTTGAAATGCACATCATCGCCGCTGCTGTTTTTGAGGGTGGTATCGCCGATAATGGTGCAGGTCTCCGGCGTGATAATATAATAGGCGCCTTTTAGTCTGCCGCCCGACTGGATAATGATTTGTTGAAGGTAATCTTCGTCAATGCGGATATTTTTTAAATATTCGTCTTCCCATACCGGATAGACCTCCACCGGCTCGCCGTCTTTTTCCCCGTAAATATTGGCCAGCTTGTATTTGCCGTTGAGGTTTTTAGCATCCCGGGGGAGCTTGAACAGACCCAGCACAAAATTGATATAGGCATCCTTGTTTTCCCGCAGGTTCATGATGCGGGAGAAATCATAGGCCCCGCAGGAGACTATGCAAAACGGCTGCGGGCTTTTTTCGTATTTCTGGTTGGCCGAGACATCCTTGCCCAGGGCCTTGGACTCGCCGATGCGCAGCATCCGTTTTTGCATGGTGTAAATGGCGTGTTTGCCGAAGTCGCAGGCAATCCAGCGTCGGCCCAGCTTTTCCGCCACTGCCGCGGTAGTGCCGGAACCGGCGAAAACGTCCATGACCAAATCCCCCGGGTTGGATGAGGCGCTTATGATGCGTTCAAGAAGGGCTTCTGGTTTTTGGGTGGGGTAATTAACTCTTTCTGCTGCTTGAGAATTTACAGGAAAAATATTTACCCATGTATCTGCCACAGGATTTCCTTTAACTTCATCTAGATATCTTTTTATTCTCGGCAATCCTGCTTTCGTGTAATATAATCTATTTTCTTTTTCATAGCGTTCCATCGTTTCTAAAGGACAGCGCCACTCTTTGGTCATCCCCTTCCAATTATATTTATAACCACCACCTTTTAAACCAGTAGCGACAAGGTCACCATCCGTGAAAAGCCTACCGTCGCTATCTTTATGTCTGTATCTTTTCATTTTATGGTCAATTGAATAATCAGTATATTGAGCGTTAAAAATGTAACTTTGAGATTTTGTATAAAACAAAATAATATCATGAACATTACCATAGTTTTTCGCATCACTATGGGCAGAGGTTCGTTTCCATATAATTTCGCTCATAAAATTTGCTCTACCCAAAATTTCATCCAAAAGGACTCTTACATAATGGTTCATTCTATAATCCAAATGAAGATAAAGACTAGCTTCTGGGTGCAAAAGTTCACGTATGTAAACAAAGCGTTCTCTTAAGCCCTCAATAAATTCTGCCCGATCGATTTTGTCCGAATAGCTATCTTCCCCCTCTTTTGCGACAAAATCACTCTTGGTCGCAAACGGCGGGTCTATATAGACCAG
>DATFIL010000219.1:0-11722 GCA_035270145.1 Desulfobacter sp.
TGGGATTCTGATGCGGCAAGATTCATTACCGGAGCAGCACCCATTCCGATGGCAGCAATACCCGCTACTTTAAGAAAGCTTCTTCTGCTCTTTATCATCATTCAATCTCCTTGGGGTTAGTGTGACATTCCCAGCAATAGGGGCTCACAGAGGCATAGTCGTGGCAGCTGTCACAAAATTTGGCTTTATCTTCATGGCAGCCCAGGCAGGAGTTTTCACCCGTGGACAGGCTCATGTTAAAGGTCTCACCGTTGGTTCCGGTGTATTTTCGGTCGGCGTCGCGCACAACAGAATCCCGCCACACATCCAACAGGTACATATGCTCTGCCCGCATTTCATATTTGTCCAGAACGCATTTTTTGACTTTTGCTGCTTTTCCCAGCAGTTCCGGTTTAGGCGCTGCCTGTGTACTTGTGATCAAGTTGAACCAAAACGGAGAAAGAACGGCGAGCACAAATACCACAAGTCCTGCCATAATCATATTTTTACTCATCTTATTCCTCCTCTACCCCGGGCAGGGGTTCCATTCTCAGGTCCTCGGTTCTTTCCTTTTCACCCGGCAGAATCAACGCATTACCTATAAGTTCGTGAACGCCGATGACATCGACTTCAGGCACCCAGTATTCACACATGGTGGGAAGTGCTGCCCTGTCAATGGCGCATATGGTGGCTAAAGAGTTGACCCCGAATTTATTATGAACATATTTAACGGCATTGGCCCGGGGAAGGGCTCCGGCCATTCTCAATTCAATATTTTCGCCGGCATTGAGTCCGGCACCTGAACCGCAGCAGAAGGTCTGTTCGCGGATGGTGTTGAGCGGCATTTCATAAAAATTGTCCGCACATGATGTGATACAATACCTGGGTTCATCCAGGAGTCCCATGCCACGTGCAGGGTTGCAGGAATCATGGTAAGTCAGGACCCGGTTGGCATTGCGGCTTTTGTCCAGTTCCAGCTTGCCGTGCTTGATCAGGTCAGCTGTGAATTCACAGATGTGAACCATCTTGGTGGATGCGGCATTTTCAAACCGGGTGCCTGTAATGGGGTTCACCGGCACTTCAAGGAAATCGGCAGGGCCGTTCATGGTGTCCATGTACTGGTTAATAACCCGCCACATATGACCGCATTCCCCACCCAGAATCCATTTGACGCCCAGACGTTTTGCTTCGGCATACATTTTTGCATTGAGCCGTTTCATAGTCTCATGGGAAGTAAAGAACCCAAAGTTGCCGCCTTCGGAGGCATAGGTTGACCAGGTGACATCCAGCCCGTATTTCTCTTTGAGATATTTGAACAGGATCAGATACCCCTGACAGGTATATGTGCCGGGATCGGCAAACACGTCACCGGAAGGGGTAATAAAAAGGATGTCTGCGCCTTTTTTCTGGTAGTTGGGTGTGCAGTCAACCCCTGTGATATCCTCGATGTCCTCGACAAAGAAATCAAGCATATCCTTGAAGGCGTGGGGCTGGATACCTAAATGGTTACCGGTCTGGTAACAATTGGAAACCGGTGTGGCAATCCAGTCAATATTCAGGCCCAGAAGATTGAGCAACTCGCGGC
Organism: Desulfobacter sp.; assembly: GCA_035270145.1. Taxonomy (GTDB): domain Bacteria; phylum Desulfobacterota; class Desulfobacteria; order Desulfobacterales; family Desulfobacteraceae; genus Desulfobacter. The sequence goes on from DATFIL010000219.1 coordinate 1,565, forward strand.
CTATGATGGTGATTTCGGCCGTGTCAATGCCGTAGGGGCAGAACACTGAACAGCGCCGGCATTCCGTACATTGAAAAAAGTAGTACCACATCTCCTTGAGTGCTTCCAGGCTCATTTCCCTGGAACCTAACAGGCGCTTGCCACCTGGGATTTTTTTCAGGAGCTTACCGGCAAAGGTAAAGTCATTGCGGTAAATCGACCGTAACAACTCGGCCCGCAGTACCGGCATATTTTTGGGATCGCCGGTTCCCAGGAAAAAATGGCATTTGTCTGCACAGGCGCCGCAGCGCACGCAGATGTCCATGAATATTTTAAAGCTACGGAAACGCTCCAGGCGTTCCTTGATGCCTTCGTGCAGGATTTCCTGCCAGTTATCCGGCAGTTTCCAGTCTTCGTCTGTGGGATTCCAGTTTCTTGCATAGGGAAGCCCCAGAGTCTCAACACTTTCCGGTTTGGCCGCATAGCAGTACATACCTGGCCGGATCTGAACGGATTTGGTAGTGTCCAGCCAGTTTCTAGGCTCGGAGCTAGACCGGGGACTATAGTCAATTTTGTCTAATGCTTCATCCGGTGTAAGTTCGTCAGCCATCTATCACTCCTTTTTATCCACCGGCAGGCCGGCTTCAATCATTTTGTCTCTGAAGTGGTCCTCATACTGTTCATATGTATGGATGGGCACATCATAGTTCCAAGGGTTAATATGCCGTTGGGCACGGGTGTTGTTGGCCATATTCCGGGTGGGGCTTAAGAATACGCCGCCCATGTGCATCAGTTTGCTTATTGGGAAATAGGCGAACAGAATGCTCACAAGGAAAAGATGGCCGTAGAACAGCCCGCCGACTTCTTCGGGAATGTGGGGATGAAAAGTAACCAGTCCCATGGTCATTTCCTTGATACCGATGATATCCACGTTAGTGAAATAGCGCATGGCAATGCCTGTGGCGGCAATACCGATGATCAGGAACAAGGGGAAATAATCAGAAGCCTGGGAAATGTAGCTGACTTTTGCATCAAAAATTCTGCGGCTTAAAAGAAAAAGCGTTGCCAGCAGAAGCACAGGTCCTGAAATGAACAGCCCGGGAAGGCCCACCTGTATAATGCCGTCCAGATATTCCAGCAGCTGAATGACTTCGGGAACAGGCGCAGTGAAAAATCTAAAATGCCTGAGAAGAACGACCAGGAATGCATAGTGGAATGCAAGCGCACCGACCCACAGAAAAATTTCAAAGGAATAGGTGAGTTTGTTGGATTCATTCCGATTAAATGCCGCCTTTGTATTTCTGAACAATGACCTGAAAGCAAAAATTTCCAGGAGCATTCTTACAAAAACGCCGGTTGATGTGCTCGGGTTGTCAATGGTGTTCTGTTTAATCCATGGCAAAGATTTCTGCTGGCCGCAGGTCGTAGGAATCCTAAACGGCACGGCAGAGGCTGCCCATCCCTTGACTTTGATTACAAAGCCAATCAGGAATGCGGCAATTGCCAGGTACGGAATCAGTACACCAAAGACCACCTGAAGCCCGAGTCCTTCAACTCCTGCGTAAGCCAACAGGAAGAGCAGAAAGACAGCAGTAAGGGGGATCAAGTACCTTTGATTCATGTTATAACCACCTCATTATTTTATGTATGACCCGCCATTATCGCGCCATACATGTTAAGATTGTTTGGAGCCTAAGAGGTCGTCCTCTGACAGCTCCGCTACTAAACCTGCCCTTTCAAAGGCCCGATGGATGCGTCTTTTGCTCTCCGTGGCCTTTAAAAGGAAAATATCCTCTCTACATTTCATGTACCGGTTAAAAGCCGCCAGGGCCATTTCGTCCACCAGGCGATAAAAATTTATTATATCTGCCTTTTCAATGACGCTTTCACCGATTTCCTTTAATGCAAACACAAAACTTACGGCATTTGCAGGGTCGAATGTTTGAACTGCACGAATCCGAATGACCGGGTCCAGGGCTTGTTCAAGACCGTCTCTGCTGAAATCTTCTGTAATAAGGTTTAAAACATCTTCAAGGGTTTCCCGGGTGACGGCCCCTATAGGATTGTCAAAACGATCGGATTTTTTGCCCAAAATCCTTGCAGATTCTTCGGGATAGGTATTGATGGTGGCATCAAACCAGCTCTCCAGCAGTTGATCATGGTTTTTCTTTATAGTTTTTTTCAATGTGTAGTAATCTTTAATTTATAATATTTATAAAATGACAACGGGCTAATTTGTGTAATTGTTAGAAGGATATAAACTCCCCCCAATTTTATGTCAAGGGTAAACCTGCTTTGGTTTCTGAATGAAAGTTGCCGTGTTTAGGGCTTTTGTTCTGTTCGTAGGACATAATTACCCGAGATGATTTTAGTTAAGAAAAATTTATGCCAATTGTTTATTTTTATGTGGGAATAGTGTAACCAGTATTGAATTTAATTTTATATCCAAGGTGCCGTTAATGCATCTTTTCGATGCCGGAACAGGTTTTGCGAGAAAAGGGCAATCTGAAAAAATGAAACGAATTTTATTTTTGTTAGTTTGTTTTATTGGGACAAGTACCTATGCCGCAGCCCAAGGTTTTTCCGGGCCTGGTGGATGGGGTGTTTCATTGGGATATGGTCAAAGTACAGACAGTATTGATATTTATCGTGCAGGGCTTTTAAAACAGTGGAATGTAAAATGGCTTGAAAGCAAAACCGGTTATGTGTGCGGTTATTTTGAACTGTCTTATAATCGCTGGGAGCATGGCGAGGACGATGTGAATGCCGTGGCGTTCTCTCCGGTTTTTCAATACGTGTTTCATGCAGGAAATGCAACCTGGTATCCATATATAGAAGCGGGGATTGGTGTTGCCTGTCTGGACGATTATACGATCAATGACAGGGATCTGTCTTCAAATCTTCTGTTTGAAGACCGGGTTGGGGTTGGTATCAAAATTAAAAATGTGGATATCAATTTGCGCTACATGCACTATTCCAACGCCGCTTTAAAAGAGCCTAACGACGGAATTGATATTTTGATAGCCACCCTGGCCTGGTATTTTTAAGCCTTTTTCAGAACGGTTTTCTGAAATACAGAACCAAGCTTTTTCCAAGTACCGGGTTAAGCAGCCGGTCAACAAAAGTGGTCAGTGCCGGTTTTTTCATCAAATCCCATACCAGAAGACTGTGGTAGAGATTTACGGCAATTGAATCCGTGCGGGTGGGCCCCACAAGACATTTGAGCCACCAATAGGGGCTGTGAATGCTGTGGGCATAGTGGCAACCCAGGTATTTTGGCCCTTTGTTCCGAATTTTTCCAATCATTTCTTTTTTGCTGTAGATTCTTACATGACCCATGTGGGCGTTGTGATATTCATCTGACAGCTGCCAGCAGATCCATTCCGGCCAGGCCCGGGGAACACTTACGGCCAGTATTCTACCCGGTTTGACAATACGAATCAGTTCTGAAACCGCTTTTTGGTCATCCGGGATATGTTCGAGAACTTCCGAGCAGATCACCACATCAAAGCTATTGTCCCTAAAGGGAAGGTCCGTGATGTCCATGGCAGACAACGCCCAGTTCCTGCAGGACAGGTCATCCAGCCCCTCGTGAAATTCAAGTTTGCCTTTGGTGGCGATAAGATTGTCATATCCGAAGTCCCCACCAATGCAGACTGCCCCGGATTCCTGACAAGCCTTGATGGTGTGGCGTCCCTCCCCGCACCCGACGTCCAGAACCCGGTTGCCGGGAGCAATGCCCAGGCGTTTAAAATCCATGGTAATCATTTATTATCTCCCGGTAGACTTGGGCTGTGCGCATGGCGCATTTTTCCCAGGTAAATTCCGTTGTTACCCGTTCATACCCCCGGCAGGCCAGATCTTCACGTTGTTTTTCATCGTCAAGCAATTCAATAATCGCCTTTTCAAGCGCTTTGGCATCCCCGGGGGGCACAAGTTTTGCCGCATCCCCAGCCACTTCAGGCAACGCCCCGCCGGTTGTGGAAATCACCGGTACCCGACAGGCCATGGCCTCGCCAACCGGCAGACCAAATCCTTCGTACATGGAGGGTACCACCGCAATCTGGGCTTTTGCATATTCCCGGACAAACCGCTGGTGATCAATGCGGCCGGTAAAATCAACATGGTGACCAATCTCCAGTTTTTTAACCAAATTTTCGATGCCGCCGTTTTTTTTGGGTGTACCAATGACCGTCAAGGATACATCCCTGTGTTTTAACACCCCTTTAACTGCGTAAAGCAGGTGGTACAAGCCTTTTAAGGGCATATCCGCACTGTTGGTGACGATCAGCCGTCCGGGTTCCTTTTTTACATGATCCAGGGGGAAAAAATTATCCAGATCAATGCCGTTGGGGACGGTTTTTATTCTTGATTCAGGGATTTTAAATTCTTTGGAAATATCTGTTTTGGAGCTGTCAGATACCGTGATAATGGACGGTATTCTTCGGGCAACATGTTTCTGCATGCCAATAAAGGAGTACCAGCGAAGGGTTTTAAGCTTTTTATAAAAAGACCTGGTGGCTTTGACCGCCAGTCGCCGGTCCACGGTCATGGGGTGGTGGATGGTGGCGGTTACGGGCAGGTCCCGGGCAAGGGACAAAATACCATAAGAAAGGCTTTGGTTGTCATGGATAATGTCGTAGCTTTTTGACCGGCCCTTCATATAGCGCTTGACCCGCATGCCGAATGTCATGGGTTCGGGGTATCCCATGGCTGAAATGTCAAGCCATTCAATGAGATTGACAGGGTCTTTGAGTTCCTCAATACGTGGTGTTCTGAATAAATTCTGAGGGTTGTACAAATCCAGGGTGTCGAGCATGGTCAGGTTGATCCCGGCATTGACTAACGGGTCCGGGGGACCGGCAATGACTTCCACCTGGTGACCAAGATCGGACAACGCATGGCTTAAATGACGTATATAAACACCCTGTCCCCCGCAATGGGGGTTGGATCGATAGGATATCAATCCGATGCGTAAGCCTGCTCGATGGAATGGTTTCATGGATGGTCAAGTTATCGATAGATGGTACGCCCGGCTGGAATCGAACCAGCGATCTTCAGCTTCGGAGGCTGACGTGCTATCCACTGCACTACGGGCGCACAGACTTTTTGGCACGTTCAGGATGCCAAATCGTTTCTTTGACGGATGTCCACAATTTCTGAGCTGGGATGGCCCGGAATTTTTTTAATGACATTCGCGGTATTGCTTTCATTTCCCAGTCCTTTTACGTTGTGCACCATCTTAGTTGCATTTTTATGCCTCAATTGCGGCTGAATGTCAACACTGGATAATTTTTTTGATGCCGCCGTCATTGTGGACAAATGGTGCCGGATTGCATGAATACCGATTTATACCAGGCAATCATTTTCTGTTCAAAATCCTGCTGGTGTGCCCGGTTTGTCATCTGGTGATCGCCGCCGTCATGAAGAATCATCTCTTTGGGGGGCTGCATGGCGGCATAGAGGGTTTCGGCATTTTCCACCGGGACCACCTCATCGGCATTGCCATGGAAAATCATAACGTGGTGCAACGCCTTTGCCTGGTCGGAAAGATCATACAAAAGGTTTTCCTGGAAAAAATCCAAAGAAAGGGCAGGGCGCTTGTCGTTCCCTGCCTGGGGAATCCTTTTTATGGTTCGGGTGTTCAGCGGGGATGCGCATAAAACCGCCCCCTGAATTCTGAATCCCGCATGTTCAAGATCCTGCCAGGCTTTGATACAGGTGGCGCCACCCATACTGGAGCCAAACAGGGCAATCCGGTTTGAGGTAACCTCCATTTCAAGAACATGGCGCGCTGCGGCACAAAAATCCCTGGCGCGCTTTTCAAGAGTGGTATCCCTAATAAAATTGCCCTGGCTGTCGCCGCATCCCCTATGGTCGAAACGGAAAAACGCAACATCATTTGCAGGCAGAACCTTTGACAAAAGCATCTGTTTTGCAGAGTTCCGGCTGCCTTCAAGACCGTGGGAGCCTACAACAAGGGGTGGCATCGGGCATTGGGGAAGATGGAGGGTGCCTTTCAGGGTGAATCCATCAACTGTAAAATTTGTTTCTATTATTTTCATCTTGTTTTTGTGCTCATATTTTTGTATGTTTACCGACTTTTTCAACAATCTAACCATACATAACCATAAGATATAGTATAAAATGCCCGTTAAAAAAAGAAAAACCTACGAACTTGACATCATTGACCTTGCATTTGGGGGAAAGGGTCTGGCCAAACCCGATGGGTTTCCCGTGTTTGTGGACCGTTGTGTCCCCGGTGACCGGGTTTTTGTAAAAATTTTTAAAAAAAAGAAATCCTGGGCCGAAGGACGGCTGATCAATATTGTCACCCCTTCGCCCCTGCGCCAGGAAGCAAGATGCCAGTACAACCGGTTTTGCGGGGGCTGCAAATGGCAGCAGCTGCCTTACGAGCGTCAGCTTGAATACAAGAAGCGCCATGTTGTCGAGTCCCTGGCGCACATCGGGCGCCTAAAAGATGTCCGGGTCACAGATGTTGTGCCCTCGGATCACATCTACGAATATCGGAATAAAATGGAGTTTTCCTGCTCTGCCATGCGCTGGCTCATGCCGGATGAACTGGCTGATGAATCCGTTAAAAAGGGTTTTGGCATTGGGCTGCATGTGCCTGGCACCTTTGATAAGGTGATTGATATTCACACCTGTCATATCATGCCGGCCCTGGGCAATGACATTTTAGAGACCATCCGCAGCTTTGTGGCTGAATCCGGGCTTGCTGCATATCATCTGCGTAAGCACGAAGGGTTCTGGCGTTTTGTCATGCTAAGGCATTCCGTGGCCCGGGACCAGTGGATGGTCAATCTTGTGACCAGTGAAAAACGGTCTGATGTCATTGAATCCTTAAGTAAACAGCTTGTGCAAAAATTCAGTCAGATACGCTGTATTGTCAATAATATTACAGATGCCCGATCCGGGGTCTCCACGGGTAAGGAAGAGATCCTCATGTATGGAGAAGATCATCTGATCGAAAAACTCGGAAGTTATCAGTTTAAAATTTCGGCAAACTCTTTTTTCCAGACAAATACCCGGGCCTGTGAAAAACTGTACGCCAAAGTCAGTGAATATGCGGACCTTGACAAATCCCAGACAGTTTTGGATTTGTATTCAGGCACCGGGACCATTCCCATCTGGCTTTCCAACCAGGCAAAAAAGATATACGGGATTGAAATTGTCCATTCGGCTGTGGTCGACGCAAAGGAAAATGCAAGGTTGAACGGCATTGATAACTGTACTTTTCTGGAAGGAGATATCAAGGATGTTTTCAGACAGGTGCCTGAAAAGCCGGATGTGATCATCATTGATCCGCCCAGGGTAGGCATGCATAAGGATGTGGTCGGACATGTATTAGCCCATTCTCCTGACAAAATCGTCTATGTTTCCTGCAATCCTGCAACCCTTGCCAGGGACCTTGAAATGCTTGCATCGCGTTACGCCGTGCTGGAAGTAACCCCTGTGGATATGTTTCCCCACACCTATCATATAGAGTCTGTGGCGTTGCTTGTGAAAAAAAATTAATTTAGGTCCATGATCAGAATTAAATCTGCCACAGATGCGCCGGATTTTAAGTCGCCATCAAGGCACGCCAACGGAAGCATATTGAAATATGTATCCTTTGGCGTAACGCCGAGGGCGGCTTAAAAGACAAGCAGATGGGCGATTTTATTTTGACCATGGGCCTTAACCCATGGATAGAATGGCGTCTCCCAAGGCTTTACCGCCGTCGTCGTCATCTGATTTCGGTTCGCTGAATACGCAGCTTAAAATAAGCATATCTTCATTTTTTTCAGTTGTGACTTTATATGGCTGTTTGTGAAAAAGGTTGATCATAGCTTTGTTCTGTGGAGAAGTATAGGCGATCAGTCCTTTAATACCGTTGTCAATGGCCGCTTGAATGAGTTTTTTCTGTAAGATGTCAGCAATTCCCATACCCTGGTATTCTTTTGATACAGAATAAGCAACCTCGGCCATGTTAATGATGGTATTTCTGAAATATTCGCCCACAGCAATAATTTTTTCAAATCCCAGTTCGCCTATTGTCGCCACGATGGTCAGGTCATTGATATAATCAATTTCATAGGTGGTATCAATTTGATCATGGGCAAAGCTTTTTTTCACATGAAAAAACCTGGAAACGATATCGCCAGGATTCATGGTGTAATAATGTTCCTGGATAAATCGTTCATCCACCGGCTTTGCCGGTCTGAATGTAATGGGAATATCTTTTATAACAATGGTTTCCTCATATTTAAGCGGGTAGACCCCTTTAATGGCCTGTTTAAATTTGCGGTCACCGTCAATCAGACCCATCTCTTTGGCCGCGGTAAACAACTCATCCCTGAAATCCGGGTGGGCAATGGAAACCAGGGCCATGACCCGTTCCTGAAGTGTTTTGCCAAAAAGATTCACCAGTCCGTATTCTGTTGACACAAACTGGACATCGCCCCTTGGCACCACCACGGCGTGTTCCGTTAAAAGGGGCACTATCCGGCTTTTTTCCCCATGATCCATGGAGGTCATCATGAGAATGGATTTGCCTCCTTTGGACATGGCTGCCCCCCGGGTGAAATCAAGCAGACCATTGATCCCTGTGTAATTGTTCAACGGCAGGGCGTCGGCAGCCACCTGGCCGGTAAGGTCAATAGCCATGGCCGTGTTCAGGGTAACCATTTTATTGTGGCGACCGATAATTCCCGGATTGTTGATATAATCTGAGGGGTAAAATTCAATGGAGGGGTTATCGTCAAGAAATTCATAGAGCAGGGAGGAGCCTACGGCTGCACCGGCCACAAGCTTTCCGTTATTAAAGTCTTTCTTTTTATTCGTAATCACCCCAATGGAGAAAAGGTGCATCATTGCATCGGACAGGTATTGTGAATGAATGCCAATATCATTTTTATCGGATAAAGCCGTCATAATTGCCTCAGTAGTCAGGCCGAGACTTGTCTGGATGGTTGAACCGTCTTCAATGAGACGTGAAATGTGCTTGGCAATGATATTAAACGACTCATCTTCAGGGAGCGGCTGGATGGTTAAAAGCGGGTCCTCATGTTCCACAATAAAATCAACATCATTGACATGGATAAAGCTTCTGCCCAGGACCCGGGGCATTTTGGAGTTAATTTGACATATGACAATATCAGCGGTTTCGCAGGCCGAAAGATTGATGTCCACGGAAATACCAAGACTCATCCACCCAAAGTCATCGGGCGGCGTGGCCTGGATCAGGGCTGCATTCAACGGCATAAGCCCCGATTTGAACAGATGTGGAATCTGGGACAGGTTTGCAGGCGTAATAAATCTTTGATTTTTTTTGATAATGCTGTGACCGCAGGATCCTAAATAAAATGCCCTGATTTTGAACTGCTGGGAGTGGGACGTATTCGCGATAAGTGTCAGCGGCCCGCTTTCAATGCTGAGCAGGCGCACGATTTCAAGATCGGTGAATCTTGCGGAGATATCGGATAACGCTTTGACAAGATGCTGGGGTTCAGCACAGGATGAGCCTATAAATACGCGTTGACCAGGCCGGATATGTTTCAAGGCTTCCTGGGCAGTGCAAAGTTTATCTACATAGGAATCTGCCCAGTAAGTGGCTTTTGCCATCATCAACCTCCCGAATGTTTATTGTCTGCGTGAAAACGGTTTTTTTATTCGATGATCGCGTTTTATATTCCTTAAAATATAAAGACGAGGAATATCATATATAAAAATTATACGGTTGTGAATATTAAATTAATCTTAAGGCACAACAATTTAGATTATCGAGTATAAGCGCCTGTTTAAAAATTAAATCTATTTGCAAAGCCTGTGGATGGTTTGGGCATGCCAGTCTCCCCTGCCGGAAAAGGTCGGAATACCTTTTTCGCTTAAAAATTCAGCAATCATGGCAAATGTAGCGCCCTGATCCCGCATCCTGTTAATGGTGGAAATGATGTCATCCTTGGTATAATGCGTGCTCGAGGCATAGCTGGTTGTTGTTGCCGTTTGCATGTCATCCGGGCTTTGCTTTTGTGCCATAAGCAATTTTAAAGATTCAAAAAAATCCGCTATGGCATTTTGATGACGTATCTGGGATTCCATGATCATCTCACTTACCGCGGCTATGCGGTCCATTTCTTTGACCAGTTTCGTGGTATTTTCGGCAATAACCGGGAT
>DATFIL010000220.1:0-3703 GCA_035270145.1 Desulfobacter sp.
TATCCATCATTTTGCTCATGAAATGTTTTAAGCCGGCCATCTCTTCAGCATCCATTTTTTCACCTGACGCTTCAGCCATTTTCTCGTAATTCATGCTCATTTCAGTGTAGGTTTTGCCAACATGGTCAAGCATGATCATGCGGCCATCTTCTTTTATTAAAATTCCCTTATCCCCCATTCCGGTCCACATTGCGCTGTCAGAAATCCACGATTCCGTTTCAAATTCCCGGGCAGGTTGTTTCTGGCCCATCATGGAAAATGCATCTGTTTTTTGCTTTTGCTTCAGATACATATCTGCCAAAGCAAATTGTTGCGATAATAATATCACTAAACACATAACGACCCACAGCAATAACCGCTTTTTCATACTCCCCTCCTTTAAATTCGGTAAATTTTTTTCCAAGACGCTATGCACCAAAAATCATGCCGCAATATCCCACAAAATCGGCATTGGGCTCTAACGGATCAAAACTTGAGGCGTAGTCAAGGCAGGCACCTTTGACGGCGCCCATTTTTTTTGCCGCAGCGGCCGCCGCACAGGCTGCCCCGGTGCACCATAATCCAGGCATGCTCAGAGATCCCTTTATTCCGTGACTATTGCTCTTACTTTAGCCAACGTATCACTTACGACTGAGGTCGGGGCCTTTTCAGCGAACGTCAAACCTCGTTCCACAAAATCAATGGTTTTAACCTGATGACAAAGCACAACACCAGAAATTTTTTCTCCGGTTAAAGCGACTTCAAAACCATGCCCCCGAACCCGGTTCGTGATTGGGGCGACCAAAACCAGCAGAATCTTTTTATTGAAAATTGCAGGGGAAAGGACCAAGGCAGGCCGATGTCCCATCTGCTCATGACCTGCGGCTGGATCAAAATCTGTCCAGACAATATCCCCACGTTCAGGAATATATATCTTTTTTCCGGATTTTGCGGCCATTACCATTCCTTTCCGACAGGCTCATCGTTCAACCATGCCTTATCCTCGGCATCCAAAATAACAGCCTTAGGATCACATTGGCTTAAAAGCTCGTCAAGGGTATAATCTTTTCTCTCTTTAATCGGGGTAATAATGATCCTGCCGTCTTTCGCCTCAATGGTAACGACCTGATCTTTTTCGAGATGGATCGTATCCGCAATCACTTTTGGTATCCTGGCCGCCAAGCTGTTGCCCCACTTTTTAATAACCAATTCCGTCATTTTGTTTTCCTTTAAAGGTATAAACATTGTATAAACACATTACAGCGCAAAAAAAACTGTGTCAACAATTAGGATCTGTTCCGACTACTCTTGGATTAAAGCCAAAAGTTCTTCGGCAGACATTTTCCCGCTTAAGTCGCTCCCCTAAAAAAATGCCCGGCAATAACCAAAGAAAAGAATTGACTTCGCATTGCGAATGGACTAGGCTGACTAGTGTCGAAAACAATCCACAGGAGTTTTTATGAATACATCATGGAAATTACAAGATGCTAAAGCAAAATTCAGTCAGGTTGTTGAAAATGCTTTGAAAGTAGGGCCACAGTATGTAACGCGCAGGGGCAAGGACGCTGTAGTTATCTTATCGGTTAAAGAATATCAAAAAATAACCTCCCCAAAACCGACCTTGAAAGACTTTCTTTTAAATTGCCCCAAAATGGATGATGGCTTTGAATTTGAAAGACAAAAAGATTATCCGAGGGATGTTGAATTTTGAATTATTTATTAGATACGTGTGTGATGTCGGAATTAGTCAAGGCAACGCCAGACGAAAACGTCATAAATTGGATAAATAACACTCCTGATGAGCGGCTTTTTTTATCTGTCATAACCATCGGGGAAATACGAAAAGGTCTTACCAAACTTCCTGACTCAAAAAAGAAATATCAGCTTACAAACTGGCTTAATACATTATTGGAAAATTACGAAGCAAGAATCTATCCCGTTGATCTGGCCGTTGCAGAAAGTTGGGGGACTATTCAGGGAAAAGCAGAGAATAATGGAACACCTGTTGCATCCGTTGACAGTTTAATAGCAGCAGTAGCTCAAACACACAATTTAATTATCGTAACAAGAAATGAAAAAGACTTTGCCGCAACGAATGTTACAATAGTGAATCCATGGAAAGAGAAAGGATAACAAAACGCTGCTCGTGCCCAGATAAATCCGAATCGCTGGGATTCCACCGAACAGGAGAATAGCCAAAAGCGAACAACCCCGGGAAGGACATATGGACAACATCGAACAAATCGAAAGACGGCTTTGGGAAGCCGCCGACCAGCTGCGGGCAAACTCAAAACTGACCTCTACTGAATACGCCTTGCCCATATTGGGGCTGATTTTTTTGCGGCATGCCTACAATCGGTATCTGATCGTTGAGAAAGAGATCAAGAAAAATCTGCCGTCCCGTGGCGGCAAAACACGTCCGCTGACCAAAGATGACTTCGTTCAAAGGAGTGCGTTGTATCTTCAGGAAGAGGCTCAGTTCAAGTATCTGCTTGAGCTGCCTTCGGGGGAGGATATTGCCCGGAGGATCATCCATGCGATGACACTTATTGAGTCCGACTATACGGGGCTCCAGGATATCCTGCCCAGGGAATACCACATCTTTGATAACGAACTGCTGAGCAAGATGCTCCGGATCTTTGATGATGAGGCCTTGCGTAACGGCAATGGAGATCTCTTTGGCCGGATCTATGAGTATTTTCTCATGAAATTTGCCATGGCCGGTGCCCAGGATTCCGGGGAGTTCTTTACGCCGATCTCCCTGGTTCAGGCCATTGTGAATGTCATTGAGCCGGACCATGGAACCGTGCTGGACCCGGCCTGTGGATCGGGCGGTATGTTCGTTCAGACGTCCCATTTCCTCAATCAGATCGGCAAGGCAACCCAGGAGGCCGTCACGTTCTATGGGCAGGAAAAGACCGCGCTGACCATTCGTCTTGCCAAAATGAACCTTGCCGTCCATGGTCTTGAAGGTCGTATCCTCGAAGGCAACACCTTTTACGAAGACAATCATGAGCTCAGGGGAAAGGCTGATTTTGTGATGGCCAATCCGCCGTTCAATGTGGACAAGGTGGACGCCGAAAAGATCAAGGCTGATCCCCGCCTGCCCTTTGGGTTGCCCGGTGTGAATAAGAACAAAGAGGTCAGCAACGGCAATTACCTGTGGATATCCTACTTTTACAGCTATCTGAATGAGACGGGCCGGGCAGGCTTTGTCATGAGTTCCCAGGCATCCAGTGCCGGTAACAAAGAGGCTGCCGTCCGGGAGAAGCTCATCAAGACCGGCCATGTTGACGTCATGATCGGTATCCGGTCCAACTTCTTTTATACGCGGTCCGTGCCCTGTGAGCTGTGGTTTTTCGATAAGTCCAAACCTGAGGCCATGACCGATAAGGTGCTTATGCTGGATGCCCGGAATGTGTATCGGAAGGTTACCCGGAAGATATATGACTTCACGCCGGAACAGTTGAAAAATCTCACGGCAATCATCTGGCTGTACCGTGGTCGGACAGACCGCTTCCTGGGGCTCATCAAGGCGTATCTGGAGTCCCTGGTCACTGAAAGTATGACAGTCGAGGATGCGCTCAAACATTTTATCGATGGTCATGAACCGCTACTGGACCAACTCAAGGTCTTCCAGAAGGGTGTTCAGGACAGTGCGCTGACCGAATCAATCAATGATACATCCGGGATGGTCGCGCAGTACAAGGCCCATGGTGAGAAC
>DATFIL010000221.1:0-2156 GCA_035270145.1 Desulfobacter sp.
ATGGACGGGCCCCGGCCATGGCCACCGGCATCAAGCGGGTCCGGCCGGATTTGATGGTATTCACCTACCAGGGAGACGGGGACCTTGCCAGTATCGGCATGGGTGAAATCATTCATGCCGCCAACCGCGGGGAAAAAATCACCGTCATTTTTATCAACAATGCCATTTACGGCATGACCGGCGGCCAGATGGCCCCCACCACCATGCCGGGCCAGCGGACCACCACGGCGCCTGCCGGCCGTGATACGGCCCAGACAGGCATGCCCATCCGCATGGCCAACCTCATGAGTGAACTTGTGACCCCGGGGTATGTGACCCGACAGGCCGTGCTCAAACCACAGATGGTGAATAAATGTAAAAAGGCAATTAAAAAGGCATTCGAGTACCAGGTGGCCAACACCTGTTTCAGCTTTGTGGAGGTGATCTCCACCTGCCCCACCAACTGGGGCATGACGCCGATTGATTCCTTGAAATGGGCCGAAGAAACCTTGCTGCCTTACTATGAACTGGGCGATTACAAAACCCCTGAAGAGGCCTGAAAATATTAGGAGACACCCATGCAGACAGAAGTTAAATTTGCAGGATTCGGCGGCCAGGGCATTCTACTCAGTGCCAAGCTGCTGGCCTATGCCGCAATGAAGCAGGGATACCAGGTTGCCTGGATTCCCTCCTACGGACCTGAAATGCGGGGCGGCACCGCATATTGCACCGTTGTGATCAGTGATAAGCTCATTGGGTCACCCATTATAAAAAGCCCCTCCCACCTTGTGGCCATGAACCGGCCCTCCCTGGAAAAGTTCGACGACACCGTCAAACCCGGCGGGATTGTATTCATTAACTCATCATTGATCCCGGTCAGAAGCCAACGCAAAGATGTGGTTGAGCTGGTGGTACCGGTCAATGATATTGCCATTGAGGCCGGATCGGTCAGGGCCGCCAACATCGTTGCCCTGGCCGCATTTGCCGCCAAAAGCAAGCTGGTGGATCTGGATCTTTTGAAAAAATGCATCAAGGAAGAATTTGCCGCCAAAGCAAAAATTATTCCCTTGAACATGGAGGCTTTTGACAGGGGTGTGGCTGCCGCACAGGCATAGCCATAATAAGCCCCAAAAAAACGAAATGGCCCAAGAGAACACAAAAGGCGGGAAAAAGTGCTTTAAAAGTTTTTTCCCGCCTTTGGTTAAGAGCCTTCTCATGGAAGGCTCTAAGGGCTCATAGGTTTTACTTATTACGATGGATATCATCATGGCAGGCAGTACACAGTGTGATCAGATTCTCCTTTGAATTTTCACCACCTTCGGCATGGGGTTTGACATGATGGAGTTCCAAATGCCTTGGGTCGGATCGATTCCATTCTTTATGGGACCAATTGCATTTTGTGCATTTATATCCATCACGTCTTAAAACGTCTTTTTTTACAGCATCCTTGATTTGTCTATCATGCTCAGGGCTCTGTCGATCCGCTTCAAGAAGGTAAATGCCGACATCCAGATCCGGACGTCCACTATTCCTTGTAACGATCGGCCATCCGAATTCAGTCCGCAGTTCTCTCACCCGTCGGCCCCATTCAGACCTGTTTTTTGCTAAGTATTTCAGTTCTTCTCCGGTAATTTTTTTTCCAACGTTTGTTCTGAAATATTTCAGCAACTTATCACGGACACCGATGTTTTCTTTTCTGATATCATTTGCAAGCCGCCATCGGAAAGCGGCATCTCTATCCTGTCTTTTTGAAATCAGAATGTAATCTGATGGCCCCATAGATTCAGGGTTGATGTTTTTCAACGGAAATTCATTTTCGACATACATTTCTTTGGCAGTAATACCACTTACAATTGACCAACCAAATTGAATTTTTAATTCTCTAACCCTTCGTGCATATTCTTGAATACCGGAAACAACAAGAAGTTCATCTCCCTTAATGACAACTCGCGGATATTTTAAAAAGTAATGTAAAATTCTGTCTCGTGCACTTCTCGCTACGTCAGCCGAAATAAGGGATTTCCCCAATTCTCGTAAATGATTGAAGCATGGAATTAAAGCAAGAACTTGTTTACGTAGGTTACCCGATGCCAGCTCCTGCTCAAAGTTGATTATTAGCCCTTGAAGTTTTTTTCGAATTTTTTCAGAGTTCATTATCAGCCCTGTTCAAGTTTGCT
>DATFIL010000222.1:0-2927 GCA_035270145.1 Desulfobacter sp.
CTATGGTTGCTATCACATCATCCTTGGCTACGGAATCTCCTGATTTGAAATTAATGGCGGTAATCGTTCCGTCGGCTGTTGCCGGAAGGATGTTTTCCATCTTCATGGCCTCGATCACCACGACGGTATCACCTACCTTCACCGTATCCCCCACATTTTTCTCATACTTGACAATCACGCCGGGCATGGGAGCCAAGACGGGGGTGCCGGAAGCTGCCGCCGCAGCAGGTTTGGGTGCAGGTTTGGGTGCAGGCGCAGGCGCAGCCGGTTTGGGTGGTGCCGCCGGGGCTGCCGGAGGAACTGCAGGAGCAGATGGTGCCACAGGAGCTGTGGCAGGCGTAGCCGCAGCAAGCGAAGCATAGGAGATCACAGGAGAGCCACCCACTTCATCAACACCAACCTCAAAACATTCACCGTCCACAAAAACATTAAAGGTTCTGGCAAATTCGCTTTTTTCAGGAAGATCTGCGACCGGTTCAATAAGCTTGCCTGCTTTGGCCTTTTTAATCATATCATCCCGTTTTTTAACATCTTCCAGGGTAATGGGTTTGACAGTGTCAGGCACTTGCTCCTTACCGTATTTCTGCATCAGGTATTTTTTGCCGGTTACGGGGAACAGGGCACAAAGAATAAGATCTTCCTCATCCACGGCCAGATCACCGATCTCTTCCCTGGCTTTTTCAAGCTCCGGTTTCAAAACCTCAGCCGGACGGCAGGTAATGGGTTCTTCACCCCTTTCATAGTCCTTAAGCGCTTTTTTCTGCACCTCAGCATCAATGGGGAGTGCCGTTTTACCGTACAGACCGTAACACAAATCCTTGACCTGGGCCGTAATCATTTTGTAGCGCTCTTCTTTAGTATCAAACAGCACATTATTTACTGTCTGAGTACCCACAATTCGGCTGGTGGGCGTAACAAGCGGAATCTGGCCCAGCTCTTTTCTGACCCTGGGCAGTTCTTTGTACACATCATTAATTTTATCCAGGGCATCCATTTCCCGAAGCTGTTTCTCCAGATTGGCACGCATGAAGTCTGGTGTCTGGTGAAGAAGCACATCAATATCAATCAAGGAGACCTTGCTGTCATCCAACAGGTGTTTATACTTGGGTATCACATCTTTTTCCAGGGTCTCATTGATCCGGGTAAGTGCCTTGATATCCAATCCTGTATCCCGGTTGGTGCCGATGAGGCTCATCACAAAAGGTTCAAGTGCTGCGTGGGATGTTCTGTATGCATAGGGCGTCATGCAGGTATCAATGATGTCAACCCCTGCCTCCACAGCCTTGAGATGGGTCATGGGGGACATGCCCGAAGTAAAATGGGAATGCAGATGAATCGGGGGTTTGACTTCTGCCTTCAGCGCTTTTACCAGATCATAGGCGTCATAGGGGGCCATCAGCCCTGCCACATCCTTGATACAAATGGAATCGGCACCCATATCCTCAAGGGCTTTGGCCTTTTTCACATAATAATCCAGGTTATACAGCTCTCCTCCCAGGCGGGACTCTGTCAGGGTATAACAGATGCAGCCCTGGAAATGCGCACCACATTCTTTCATTACAGGTACCACGGTTTCAAAATTTCTGTAATCATTGAGCGCATCAAAGGTTCTAAAAATATCCAGCCCGTTTTCCACGGTTTTTTTAACAAAAAGTTTGGCCAGATCATCGGCATAGTTACGGTACCCCACAAGTTTCTGGCCGCGCAACAGCATGGAAATGGGGGTTTTTTTGAAATATCGTTTCAGGGTGCGAAGCCGCTGCCAGGGATCTTCGTTGAGATACTTGTGCATAATGTGAAAAGAGGCCCCGCCCCAGACCTCAACAGCCCAGAACCCGATTTCATCCATCTGTTCGGCCACAGGGATCATATCTTCGGTGCGGCCCCGGGTGGCAAATAATGACTGATGGCCGTCCCGCAGGGAGAGATCCTGAATTTTCAGGGGATTTTTTGCCTTTTCCCGCACTCCGGAATAATCCATCTCAACCATTTTAACTTCATTGTGATCGGTCATAATATCCTACATAAATTATATTTTATTTTATTATTTCAGCATTCTTTGCCGTATCATTGCATTGGCATTCATAATCGCCTGCCTTCCGAAAAGGCCCCAAACATTCATCTGCCCAACCGGGACAGACGATAAAGGTTTGGCCGCAGCATCAGCAGCCTGGCTTTGCATTGCAACAACGGCTGCCTCTTCTTCCGTTCTGACATACATATGAACAGCGGCCATGGCAGCAGCCAATTTTCTGTTTGTCATAAAAAAGTCTCCTTGGCTTTTTAAACGTTTTTATATGAACGTCACAAGGTAATATAGACCAAACCACACCAGCTTATGGCTGTTACACAGGAATATTTCCGTGTTTTTTGGCCGGCCGGAATTCCCGTTTAGTCACCACGGCCTCAAGGGCATCCACAAGCCGTGGGCGGGTTTCACTCGGCACAATTACCGCATCCACATACCCCCGAGCTGCGGCACAATAGGGATTGGAGAACTGGATATTGTATGCTTCAATTTTCTGCTTACGCATGGCTGCCGGGTCTTCGGCATTTTTAATCTCCCTTGCGTGGATAACGTTTGCCGCACCTTCAGCGCCCATGACGGCAACCTCGGCCATGGGCCAGGCAAAGGCCATATCGGCACCAAGATGCTTGGAGCACATAGCGATATATGATCCCCCGTAATCCTTTCTTGTGATCAGCAAAAGCTTGGGCACCGTGGCCTCGGCGTAGCACCATAACAGTTTTGCCCCGTGCCGGATGACCCCGCCCCACTCCTGGTGGGAACCAGGCAGATAACCAGGCACATCGGCAATGGTGAGCATGGGAATGTTAAAGGCATCACAGAACCGGATAAACCGGGTGGCCTTGTCTGAGGCGTCAATATCCAGGCAACCGGCCATAACCATGGGCTGATTGGCAAT
>DATFIL010000223.1:0-2478 GCA_035270145.1 Desulfobacter sp.
ATGAAGAACATGAAGAATGGCTTTATTCATGTACTTCATGGTTTTCATTCAACAGCAATTGATTTTTAATGTTTAAAACTGCGCTGGCCTGTATACACCATGCTGGCCCCATACTCTTTACAGGCGTCAATGGACTGGTAATCATTCATGGAGCCGCCGGGCTGGATAACGGCTTTTACCCCCTGTCGTAACCCCACATCAATGCCGTCCCGGAATGGGAAAAAAGCATCTGAAATCATGGAAGAACCGATAAGCCCGCCCTTCTGTTTGGCCACATCCGCTTCAATTTCAGCCTTTTTATCTTCATCGGTCATGTTGGCTAAGGACGTATTGTAGCGTTCAAAGCAGTACCGGTCACACAATTTGCGATAGGCCTTGTCCACCGCGATTTCCGCAACCCCTACCCGGTCCTGTTCACCGGTGCCGATGCCCACCGTGCAATTATCCTTGACATATATTACGGAATTGGAGGTAATACCGGACTCCACCAGCCAACCAAAAAGCATATCTTCGTATTCCCGGTCCGTGGGAACCCGATCTACTTTATACGTCGTTCCCTTATATTCTGTGGAAGCAATGAAAAGATCTTCTTTTTTAAGTGTTTTGGGCACAAAGGACCACTGGGCGACAATGCCGCCGTCCATAAGACTTTTGAAATCCACCACCCGCTCACCAATAAAGGACTGCAGTTTATCCATGGCATTGATCCGGATCACCCGCAGATTTTTCCGCCGGCCCAGAATATCAATGACCCCCTCCTCAAACTCGGGGGCCACGACCACTTCAGCATACTGATTGGCAATGCCTTCAGCGGTTGCCTTGTCCACGGCCTTATTAAGGGCAATGCACCCGCCAAACGCCGCGATACGGTCTGCCATATACGCTTTGGCATAGGCCTGTTCCAGGCTGTCCGCCCGGGCAGCCCCACACGGATTGTTATGCTTGACAATAACCGCGCAGGGCGTATCCGTAAAATACCGTAAAATATTCAAAGAATTGTCTGCATCTGTCAAATTGGTTTTGCCCGGGTGTTTGCCGGATTGCAGCAGCTCAATATCGGACACAAGATGTTTGCCCGGCATGATGGTTTTTGCATCTCCCAGTGCCAAATTTCCATTGACCAGCCGGTATAATGCGGCTTCCTGACCCGGGTTCTCCCCGTAACGAAGTCCCTTTTCTACGCCGTCTATAATCCAGGAGACTTTTTCATAAAACAGGGTCTGCCGGCTATCCCCATTCACAAAGGAAATTTCCATGGCCGGGGTAAAATGGTCATCCATTATGGTTTTGTACATCTTTTTAAGGTCTGTGCTCATATTTATTTACGCCCCTGTTTTATAACACGCTTCAACGTCTTTTTTTGAAAGCCCGGTCAGGTAATCGGCAATGGCCCGGTCGTACTGGGCGGTATGCGTAAAGGCCTTTGATGCAAGAGAATACCGGTCATTTAGCCCCAAAGCCCCGTCTTTTGCTTTAAGACGTGCCAGAATACCGTCATAGGATTCAGGATCCACCACCGCGGCCACCCGGATAAAATTTTTAGCAGCGGCCCGGATCATGGTCGGCCCGCCAATATCAATATTGCCCCGGGCGTTTTCCACGGTTACATTTTCCTTGGCAATGGTCTGGGCAAATGGATATAGATTAACCACAACCATATCAATGGGTAGCGCATGGGTTCTTTTCAGGTCATTCTGGTGGGCAGGATTATAAGTTTCAGTCAAAAGGCCCAGATAAATTTTAAAATCAAGGGTTTTAACAAGTCCTCCCTGGGTTTCAGGCTGGCCGGTATAATCAGAGACCTGTTTAAGACTGTTTTCTGCATCAGGCCCAAGAATCTCTTTTATTTTGGAATAGGTGCCGCCGGTGGATAAAATGGTGATATCGGGATTGATCCCAAGCAGTCCCGGAATAAATGTCGCAAGCCCGCTTTTATCGGATACGCTGACCAGAATGGTCTTGATTTTCACCAGATCATCAATGTTTTCTACCACATTTTTTGTCATACTATAGCCTTTAGGCCGTGAAACCCAATCCTTTAGGTTTGGGATATGAGTTTTGCTTTAGCAAGCACGGCCTTACTTTAATGGTTGTTCCTTCTTATATATAAGCCGTATATTTAAAATACAGGCATGCTTTAACTCATTCTTACGGGTGAAGTCAAGTTTAGGAACCGTTATTTCCCCGGATTATGTTTCCAATAGATTGAACAATATTTCGAGTCTTTTCAACATGCTCAGGCGGAATCATAAGCGCCGGAATTTTTAAATTTTGGCTAATTCCGGAAATATTGCCTTTCCCCGGCAATCCGTTACAATCCAAAATATTATTCTCTGCGTGTTCCAGCAGATCAAGGAAGTTGCCGTATACGCCACCTGCATCAAGATGCTCCACAAACTGCATGAAAATGGTCGTTATGGTTAATGCAAGAAAAGGCATATCAGCCTGTCCTGTCTGCCGGCAAGGGGTTGTGGACAT
>DATFIL010000224.1:0-4864 GCA_035270145.1 Desulfobacter sp.
CCGGATAAAAAAGGATCCTGACAAAGAGATTGTGCCGAGAACGGTTATTTTTGGCGGTAAGGCGGCACCGTCCTATGTTCAGGCAAAATTGATCATCAAACTGATCAATTCCGTTGCCGACCTTGTGAATAATGATCCGGACGTGAACCATACGCTTGAGGTTGTTTTTCTGCCGAATTATTGTGTTTCCCAGGCGGAAAAGATCATACCCGCAACAGATCTGTCTGAACAGATTTCAACGGCAGGGCTTGAAGCGTCAGGTACCGGAAACATGAAATTTGCCTTAAACGGGGCACTTACCATCGGCACCCTTGACGGGGCCAATATCGAGATGATGGAAGAGGTGGGCCAAGACAATATTTTTATTTTCGGCCTGACCGCCAAAGAGGTGGAAACGAAAAGAGCCCAGGGATACGATCCCTGGGCGTATTACAACAGCGATGAAGAGCTGAGAACCACACTGGATATGGTCAGATTTAATCATTTTATTCCGGGTGAGCCCAATCTTTTCCTGCCCATCTGGAATTCTCTGATGGCCCAGGGCGATAAATATTTTGTGCTTGCTGATTTTCGCGCCTTTATCCAGGCCCAGGACAAGGTCAGGGCGCTGTATCTGGATCAGGAGCAATGGACCAGATGTTCCATTTTAAATACGGCAAATATGGGTAAATTTTCCAGCGATAGATCTGTCAGGGAGTATGCCCGGGACATCTGGCATATTGAGACTTCTAAATAGAGCCTGTTTAAAAATTAGGCGGGCCTCCCTAAAATTTATGATAAATTTGTTCCTGTTCATCCAGGATGTCATCCAGGATGGCTTCGGTGGTATAGGGATTCATGATCACACTTCGAAGTACCACCACCATGAAGTCATCCTCCGGCGCAAGTTTGAGCCGGGTTCTGGAGACAAAACTTTTGCCTGCTTCCCGCTGGACGCGTTGGATGCGGATATTGATTTCGTCGAGCTCCTGGTTCAGGCGTTTACGCGCCTGCCCTTGGGCTGTTTTCATTTTTTGACGGAAGGCCATGGGAACCAGCCGGTAGGTCAGAATATTGAGTACAGGCGGAGTCACAAGTTCAAACTCCGGCCGCGCTTCTATTCTTTCGGCAAATGCCCTGGCCGTTTCAATACCGTGATCAATCATCAGGGCATACCCTTTAGAACCCATGATTTTTAAAGATGCATCCAGGATCAGGCAGGCCGCCTCCCTGGAACCTTCAAGGGTTTTGATGCCTAAATCCACAGAGCCTTTTCGGTTGACGTACCGGGCATGGTAGGCAATGGCATCAAGGGCTAAAGGGTTTTTAAAATAAACCATGCCCGTTCCCATGGGCATATAAAACTGCTTGTGGCCGTCAATGGTGACGGAATCTGCCCGTTCAATGCCTGACAACAGATGGGCATAGGTGTCGGATAACAGTATCGGACCGCCCCATGCCGCATCCACATGAAAATGAATCTGCTCCTCTTCACAAATATCCGCCATCTTTTGCAATGGATCAATGGTCCCTGTTTCCGTGGCCCCGGCAATGCCTATGATTGCGGCGATTTTTGTCCGACCCTCCTGCTTTAAGTCCCGGACAGTCTGTTTAAGTTTGTCTATATCAATGGTGTGATCCGGTTTCACATCAATGGCAATAATGTTTTTATTGCCCAGGCCCAGAATCCCGCTTGCTTTTCTTAAAGAGTAGTGCCCCCGCCGGGATACAAGAATCACCACCCGGTCCGTTTGATGGACGCTCATGGCCTTGAACAGGCCGTCTTCCTCAATGCTTGAAAAATCATCTTTGGGCGGGAACAGGCGATTTCTGGCTACCCACATGGCTGTCATGTTGGCCGTGGTGCCGCCGGATGTAAATGCGCCCAAAGCCGTGCGGGTATTCTGGACATGGGCCCGGTAAAACTCCCGGCTTTGTTTGAAAAGCAGGCGATGGATTTTGGCCAGCACCTGCCTTTCAATGACAGCCAACACCTTGGACGTTTCCATTTTAATGAGATTCTGGTTCAAGGCTGCGGTAATTGCTTTAAGATGTACCATGAAAAAGGGCAGGGCAGAAGTCATGTGACCGATGAAGTAAGGCGATGCCACATTGACCGCTCTAGGGGCAACGTCTTCAATGATGTCTTCGATAACCTGGCCCAGATTTTTCTGGGGCTGGTCGCTGATCTCGACGTCCATGTAGTTTTTAGCCAGTTCATTGAGGCTGATTTCTTCGGTGACGCCCACATGTCGGTTAAGAAAATCGTGCAGTCCGAACAGGATCTGCTCCATGTATTTAACCAGGGTCTCTTTGCTGTTTTCATCTTCGGGACGGATGAATACCCGGTCCAGGGACTTGCGGTCTGCGATCAACTGTCTGGTTGTTTTTCGTAAATTTTTCTGGCCTTGATTCCAGTTGCTTTTTACAGGTAATGAAAAAAATGAAAAAGATGATGACATATTGTGAAGGTCTTTCCTTCAATTTAAAAATTGTTTTGTCCAGCCTGTGCTGTCCGGTATGGACCTGCCGCCTTTTGCGTTTTTCGGTTCTCATATTGTTAATTTAACTTGAAAACCATCTTAAAGTATGGCAGGCATACCTTAAAATAAGGAGAAAATCAAATGGAACTTAATGATAAAGATATTTTAACACGGGTAACCCGCTACAATCTGATCCGCAACGGCAGAATGATTTATATTGATGTTCATAAAAAGATCCAGGGGAATCTGGCAGACGATTATATTGCCGTGCCCAACCTTGTGAACATCATTGCAGAATCCGCGCACCAGGGTACCGGCGGTACCGAGGCGGAAGCCCTTGCAGATTGTTTGAAAAAAATAAAGGGGTTAAATTTAGAAGACCTGTTTCCCAAAGTTGTTTCGAAAAACGAGGCCCCGGAATCTGACGGAAAATCTTAATTTAATTATATAGCGGTTTGGCATTGAGTCATAACAGGGTTTGTGTTAGTTTTGAATCATCATCTCACCAATAAAAAGGAGAGTCTATGAACATTTCAATCACTTTCAAGAACGTTCCTTCATCTGACGCTGTAAAATCCCATATCGAAAAGAAATTAAATAAATTAGATAAAATGCTGGATGCCCCGGCCGAGGCGCACGTTATCCTGTCAGAGGAAAAATTACGTAGCATTGCTGAAATCAATCTGACGTGTAATAAGTTGAAAATTAATGCCAAGGACGAGGCTGAAGACAACAACATGTATTCAGCCATTGACGGTGTAACCGAAAAAATTAAAACCCAGATCACCAAATTCAAAGATAAGCAAAGGCGGCACCTGGCTGGTGACAAACAAAGTATTAAAGATGAAGTGCTGGAACCTGCAGATAGCGAATAGACGATTGTCTGAAATATGATTTAACTCAATCCCGGTCCCGAAAAGGACCGGGATTTTTGTTCAGCCTGGATAATGGCCTGCAATCCCCTGTGAAGATCCTCTACAATGGAGTTGGCGCTGATACCTAACCTGCGGGCATTGGAGATGTCAAACACGGCCTTTTCAACAGCGGTTTTTTCCCCGCCTGTACCCCGGATTTGCAGGTGGTGATCCCTGGTTATGGTTTCAAGAAACGATGGGTTTTGTTCCAGTTTTTCAAGATGGATATGCACCCCTGCCCGCATGGCTGTCCCGATATTGGTGGGGCAGGTTGTAAGGAAGCCTTTTTTTCGGTCAAAGGCAAAATCAAGTTTATCGCCCAATGCCTTGATCATCTGTATCAGCCGGTTAAAAACATTGGCAATATCCCCGCCCGGGGACTGGGCTATGATGCGCAGATGATCTTCCTCATTGACCCATACCCGGACCATGTTGTCCCGGCTTGTGAATATGCCGCGTCCTAACGGATAATCCCGGTTTATGCCTGCCGCGTCCATGAACCGGTCACCTTTGCGGAAGGCCAGCCCTTTTTTAATCAGGGCATTGAACTGTTTTTCATTCAAATCCGTAAAAGCGGTATAGGTACCGGATAGTTTTTCGGGCAGGCGTCTGAAAGCATGTTTTACCGTATCTTCCAGGGCCAGTCGCTGATCCGGAGTCATGTTGCATGAAAAAGGAAATTTGTCCAGGTTTCTTGCCACCCGTATCCGGGAGGATCGTATGAATAGCTGTTCCGGGTCCAGGTCCGGCAGAACCACTTCCTGCAGGCCGGGCTTATGAGACCAGTCCGGATCAAGATGGTGGTAGTCCTCAATGATGGGTGTCAACACCGGTGCAAAGCAATCATAGCTTTCCATATCCCCGGCATAGATGCCGATGTTGGAATCGGGATTTTCCATGCCGGACCTGATGGCCTGATCAAGACTGTATCCCGACGGGGTGCGGATCTTTTTAAGGTCGTTATAACGTTTAAGGGTCAGGTGTTGTTTTATTTTGGATCGAGAATCGACGTGAAATGGCAGGCCATGTTCAGCTTTCATAACGGGAGGCCTGGGAAGATACAGCCCGGGCCAGCCGGGTTTGGATTTGATCTAAAATAATGCAGTCCTTGTGGCATTGGGGCAGGTGTTCCCTGAATTCACAATTGACGCATGGGCTTTGGGTCAGATAGCCCACCTCAAAATCAAATAAATCTCTTTTAACTGCCTGTTTGTCCATATCTTTCATATATTCTAAGGGTTCTAAGGGTTGAAATGATAGCTTTTATATCATTCTATCTAGGCCCGGGTCAATATCCGGATTACACAAGCGATTATGAATAATGGGGGGACGCCTTTTTATCCTATCAGGTCAAAAAGAGTCCCCATTTTTTCTTCATTTGAATTACACGCCGCAGAAGGCCATCATATTGGCCCAGAGAACCTTTAACGGAAAGTGCCAGGGAATCTTTGCCTGGGCCGAAATCCGGGTAGAGGAAAGGATGTCCAG
>DATFIL010000225.1:0-3756 GCA_035270145.1 Desulfobacter sp.
TGGATACCTGTAAATTTTGGCATCTGTTTTTTATTGCATTCCATATTTGTAATTGTTTTCTTCGTTCTATCCTTTATGTCCGGCACGGTAGCCGCACAGGATTCGACCGGACGTCTGAGCGCGTCGGAATATAAACTGCGAGCAGCCTATCTCTATAATTTCAGCAAGTTCATCCGTTGGCCGGACGCTGCATTTGAAAGTAAAGACGCTGCATTTGTCGTCGGGCTTCTGGGAGAGGATGCACCCATGGAAATGGCAGAATTGTTAAATTCAAGAACCATCGGCGCTCACCCCATTCAAGTAAGGCAGTATCGCCTCGGAGAGAACATGGATGACTGCCACCTGCTTTACCTAGAATCGAACCAGGAATGGAAGTCTGTTCTCAGGACACTGAAATCGTCAAGGGTCATTACGGTAGGAGATGCCCCATCCTTTGCAGACGACGGCGGTGCCATACAATTGCTCACCATACGGAAACGGCTGCGCTTCATCATCAATTTGAAAGCTCCAGGTTTCGCCGGCCTTGATCTTGATTCCCGCCTCTTGTCTCTGGCCCTGGAAATAAAGGAATAAAGGAAGCGTGCATGAATACCTGGTTGAAAAAAATGTCCATTAAAAACAAACTCAATATTGTAATTTTAGGCACCTGTTCCGCAGTGCTGATTCTGACCGTTCTAATTGTATTTGCCACCCAATGGTTCCTTTATAAGCGCAACGCAATCGAAGAACTTAGCAGTCTGGCCCGGATCGTGGGGGATAACAGCACCGCCGCCCTGATGTTTGCAGATTATCAGGTATTGGGTAAAAGCCTTGAATCCCTGGGGCAACGATCGTCACTTTACAGATCTGCCTTTTATAGTATCGACGGTACAGAGATTGTGGAACTGTCCTATAGCCTTAAACCTCATGATCCCCGCTCATTGAACATCCCCTCATTTCCAAGAAATTATTTTAAAACCAATGAAACGATGAGCTGGGTTGAAACACATCAACTGAACATACTCCACCCCATCATCCTGGATGGGGAGAAAATTGCATTTTTATTCCTCCAGGCGGGCATGGAGGAATTGTATAATCTCCTGCTTGAGTGGACCGGATATCTGGCTCTGGCTGCTCTTGCAGGTATAACCTTTGCCTTCGTAATGGCCGGCCGTCTGCAACGCATATTTACCGTACCTGTAATTAGCCTGACCCAGGCGGTCAGGCAGATCTCAGAAGAAAAGAATTACAGCCTCCGGGTGACAAGTGATACCGGGGACGAATTAGGGGTGTTGGCAGCCGGATTCAACCAGATGTTGGAAAAAATCGAAAAACGGGATGCGCATCTTGAAGACCAGGTCCGGGACAGAACCTTAAAGCTCCAGAAAGCCATGGAAAAGGCCGTGACCCTGGCTGAGGAGGCCCAGGCCGCCAATCGAAGCAAGTCCATGTTTCTGGCCAATATGAGCCATGAGATCCGGACCCCCATGAACGGGGTGTTGGGCATGGCGGAACTGCTGATGGAGACCCCTTTGACCCGGAATCAAAAAAAACTTATAAATACCATAAAGGTGTCCGGGGACTCTTTGCTGCTCATCATCAACGATATTCTTGATTTTACCAAAATTGAAGCTGGAAAACTGACACTTGAATCAACGCCCTGTAACCTTGAAGACCTGGTAAGGAGCACCGTGGATATCATCACAGGCCAGGCCGAGAGCAAGCAATTAAAGCTGATTGTAGACATGGGGCAACTGGCTTATCCTTTTGTGAATGCCGATCCTTTAA
Source organism: Desulfobacter sp. (assembly GCA_035270145.1). Classification (GTDB taxonomy): domain Bacteria; phylum Desulfobacterota; class Desulfobacteria; order Desulfobacterales; family Desulfobacteraceae; genus Desulfobacter. The sequence continues at coordinate 1,768 of DATFIL010000225.1, forward strand.
GAATACGTCAGGTTATTTTAAATCTGCTCTCCAATGCCCTTAAATTCACCAATGAAGGAACGATACGGGTCCGAGTGGAGACCCTGGAAGAAAAAGATGCTGTCACGACGGTCCGTTTTTCGGTTAAGGATACCGGCGTCGGGATGGAAAAAGATGTCCGTGACCGGTTGTTCAAACCCTTTACCCAGGCGGACGAGTCCACCACCCGGGAATTCGGAGGTACGGGACTGGGCCTTGCCATTTCCAAACAGTTGGTAGAATTGATGGGCGGCCGGATTTCATGTGAAAGCCGATCCGGCATCGGCAGTGAATTCATGTTTCAGCTTGAGTTTGAGAAAGTATTGGAAGATAATGTAGTTCCAATTGAATTTTCAAATGACACCAGTTCTATAACGGCGGACCCGGATGTGTACGACCGGCTCTCTAAAACAAATGTTCTCCCGGAAAAAGCACCGCTGGTGTTGGTAGCGGAGGATAATACCATTAATCAGGAGGTCTCTTCCGGCATTTTAAAAAGCCTTGGCTGCAGGGTGGATCTGGCCGAAAACGGTGAAATGGCACTGGCGGCCGTAGACGCTAAATCTTACAATATAATTTTCATGGACTGCCAGATGCCGGTCATGGATGGATATGATGCCACCCGCAGAATCAGGGCCATGGACAGCAGCACCAGGAGCGGTGGCGAGTTGCCGATTATCGCATTGACAGCCCACGCCCTGGCCGGAGATCGGGTTAAGTGTATTGAAGCCGGTATGGACGATCATTTGGCAAAACCCTTTGACAAATCCAAAATGGCGGCGATTTTGAGCCGCTGGTTGCCTGAATTGAAGGACAGTGATATGGATCAGCCCCCAGAGGGGGAGGATCATACCGAAGCTGACCCGGATGAAGAGGAAGGGGGCATTTGCATGGCGGCCCTGGATGTGATCCGTGATATGCAGCCCCCCGGTGCAGATGATATTCTGACCAAGGTCATCAAAATATTTTTAAGGGACTCCCCTGAACGGACACAAAAAATATCCCTTGCCATGGCGGATGAGGATCTGGAATCCATCAGGGACCATGCCCATTACATGAAATCCAGCAGCGCGAATCTTGGTGCTGTTTATCTATCCTCCTTATATAAAGAATTGGAGGAAAATACCCGGGAAACGGATTCTTTGGACCGTTTATCCCAAATCATAACGGAAATCGGGCCGGCCCTTGACCAGGCAATGAGCCAATTAAAGGAATATATGGTGGAGACATAACTATGAATCAACACAGGGACAATGAGAACCGGGATCTTGCAGCTTCTGAAAACCCATTGATTTTAGCGGTTGACGACGATGAAGCCATCCGCATGCTCATGGAAGCGGCCCTTGGCGGATATGGGTTCCGAGTGCAGGTTGTGGAAAACGGCCGAGAGGCTATTGAGGCTTTTGAAAAATTGAATCCCCATGCCATCCTCATGGATGTGAACATGCCTGAAATGGATGGGTTTACGGCATGCAAAACCATTCGCTCCCTGCCCAATGGAGAGCATGTGCCTGTTTTGATGATGACGGGCCTGGAGGACGTGGAATCCATTGACCGGGCTTTCGTCGCCGGGGCCACGGATTTCGTCAGCAAGCCCATTAACTGGACGGTTCTCAAATATCGTATCAAATACATGCTCAGGGCCAGCGCCGCTTTTGATGACGTGATCCTGCAGCAGAAACAGATCCAGGAATTGGCCTATTATGACCACCTCACAGGCCTTGCCAACCGGACCATGTTCCGGGAGAACCTGATACGAGAAGTCGAAAACTGCGGAAAGGAAGAATTGCTTGCGGTGCTGTTCATGGATCTTGATCGGTTCAAGCTGGTGAATGACAGTCTCGGGCACAAAGCTGGTGACACCCTGCTCCGGCAGGTGGCGGAGCGGATTAAAACCAGTATCCGGCGCACTGACGGCCTGGGATGGTTAAAAGAGAATGCAAAGCAGGTGATGGTTTCACGCCAGGGTGG
>DATFIL010000226.1:0-13326 GCA_035270145.1 Desulfobacter sp.
GAAAAAATCGTTCCTGCCATTGCCGTCGGCATTGATGCGGTGCATGAAAAAACCGTTTTACTAATCCGGGTTAAAAAAATAACAGCCGGCAAAGTGATCTAAATGCCGCCTTTATATCAGGCATGGGCGGCAACAAGGCGAGCATCTGCCGTTGCACGGTTCATGACGGCCGGGCGGTGTTCCGTCACCCTTGCGTATAGCTGTTCATACTGCTTTTTAATAGGTGCCGGCGTCGGGGTTTTGAAATAATTGCTGCCCGGAAGGATATCTGTTTGGTAAAACAGCCTGCCGGTCCGGGTATTGACCTTGTTTACCCCCTTAACCGATTGGACAAGACTTACCAGTTTTTTGCCGTATCTGGAAAACATCAGTACTGGTTTGTGGACAACAAGATCCAGTTGGTCATGCTGTGCTGCCACGGAGACGGGATGGCCCTTTTTCGCCAAAAGGCGAGAAACGTCTGCGGCCAGGGCAAACGCCTGGGGGGTCATCTCTTCTTTTTTATTTAGTGCTGCATTGGAAATCAGCTCAATCAAATCGGTCTGCCCGGTGGTGGTTACATTTACAACGCCGTCGCAATCCATTGGCCTGCGGCTTTCAGCTGAACGCAGGTAAAGGGACCAGCGTAAAAACGCTTCGTCGCTGCGATCCAGTTGCTTTTTGGTGTCAGTGCCGACGTTATTGCCTGTTTCGCGCTGTACCGTCCGGTTTCTGAAAGCCTTTGGCGCTGTGACCAGAATGTGAAGCCCCAGTTCAGAAGGAATCAATTTGCCTATAAAGCCACTGACAACAACAGGTCCCTGTTTGATTTTGTCAGCCAGAACAGATTTTACCGCTGCAATGCACCTGGCTTTAGCCGGGGTATACCGGTCTGCAAAAGGCGGATCTTTAAAGATACTGTTTTCGATGCTGCTTTTTTTTAAATTGTACATCCTGGCTGCCGTATTAATAATGTCCTGATCGTATAATACGTTACAACCCAGTACGTCTGCCGCCTTTTGTGCCAGTTGCGCTTTGCCTGTGTACGCTCTTCCAAAAAATGTGATGACACGCATACCTGTCTCCTTTGCTAACACCCTTTTTTTATTTAATTTCGTGATTTTAGTAATCTTTTAGATAAAGACATCAGCAACGATTGTGCCGGAGGTACAAAAAAAATATAATCAACTTAATTTATTGAAAATATTTTTGTGGCGAGACGCTTGGCAATATTTTTTAAAAGGTTGCATTATGCAACGAAACACATGATAGAATTATAATTTATCCATAAATTCAGATAGATTGGTGTATGTTTCATATTTGAATATTGGGTTGAATTTTGCAACATTTCACCCCGTTGCAAATCATAACAGGGGGTACGTTTCCTGCAATGGCGGTGTATTATGAATGATATCAAGATGTTTTATGTTTGAGAGAATGCATCTATTTCAGAATGAAACAGCCCCTGTTTTCCCAATCCAGGTGGGATCGCACCTTTTTTAAACACTGAAACTTGATAATCGAGTGAAAGCGCTTATCGGCGCGGGATAGAGAAAAAAATAGAGGCGTCTGCACGGTCTGGTATATAAAATGCTAATTTATGCTCTTAACATTGGTATTTCCCATAAATCCCCCCTCACGCCTTCTTAAAATAATAATAGAAAGGGATAACAGGTAGATAAGCCGGTCATGATTAATTCCATCGAAAAATTTCGAAAGATCAATATCAATGACGGACTCTTTCCCGCTGTTCACTATCCGCTTAGCTGCGTCCACGGATTTTTGCGGACTGTATCCCGGTCGAAAGCCGTAGCTGTGATCAGAGAGGCAATGTGTTCAACAGCCGGAACATATCACAGTGCCCGGCTGATGATTTTAAGACCCTCCAGGGTCAAAGCCAAGTCCACGGATTCAATGGCATTGGATACTTCGGCAATGAGCGGGGCAAGTCCGCCCGTGGCAATGATCATGGGTGTGGTGTTCATTTCCTGTTTCATCCGGTCCACCATACCGTCCACCATGGCTGCGTTGCCGAAAATGATACCGGACTTGATGCTTTCAATAGTATCATCACCGATCACCCTGTCCGGTGCTTTGAGCATTTCCACCCGGGGCAGGCGGGATGCCCTCTGGAACAGTGCTTCGGATGAAATCACCACGCCGGGGCAGATGGCGCCGCCAAGGTATTCGCCTTTTTCCGTGATGGCGTCAAAGGTGGTGGCTGTGCCGAAATCAATGATGATCAGTGCTTTTTTATGTTTTTCATAGGCTGCCACGGCATTGACAATGCGGTCCGCGCCGACCTCGTTGGGATTGGAATAGAGAATGGGCATCAGTTTTTTTACGGATGCTGCATTGATCCATAATGGTGTAAGACCCAGATAGTTCTCGCAGAAAGCGTTTAATATCCTCACGGATGACGGTACCACGGAAGATATGACAACTTTTGAGATGTCGGTGAGCTGGATGCCTTTGTCGGCAAACAAAGCCCGGGCCAGGATATTGAACTCATCCGCCGTGGTTTCTCTGACGGTTCTGATACGCCAGTCCTGCGCCAGGGTTTCATTTTTGTAAACGCCGATCACCGTATTGGTATTGCCCACATCAATTACCAGCAGCATGTTTTCTCCTTGTCCCTATTCAATTTTAACGGTAAATACCCGGGGTGAAGCATTGGTCATGACCAGTTCCACGGGGATTTCAATATAGGCGTGCCGGGCATATACCCCGGGTTTAAGCCCTTCAAGATCCATGAACGCATAAATTTTGTCGGTCACGGTCGTGTTGTTCAAGTTTTCATGGGGGCCTTTAAGATCAATGGAAATGGTTGACGGTTCAATGCTGACTTTTTTTTCGGGCCGGTTTTGAATTTGTATTGGAATCTGTTCAATGGTCCGGGTTCCGGTGAGCGGCTGAACCTGCACGGACACTACAAAGATGGACTGAGCAGCCGTGAAAAGTTTAGGCTGTCCAAGGTCCAGGGGGACTTGCTTTTTAAAATTTTTATTGGCATTGGTCAGGTCGACGGGTTTGGTGGTGAGCTGTTCGATCCCGTTGATCAGGGATTTTGCGCCGGTAAGGGCCACGGTGGCAGGGTCACACACCGCAGAACGCGCCAGGTAACCCTTGGCTGTTTTGCCGATCAACGGAACCGTCACCTTGAAGACCCGGGTTACTTTTTTTTCCAGGCGGATGCCTAAATAAGAAGGTGTGATGTTAACAATGGAAGTAGACCGTCCCAGAGGAATCCGGGTTTTATCCAAAGGGAGCAGATAACGGCCCGGTTCAATGGCATCCGTGCCGCCTGCCGGGTCAAAGGCCAGGTCTGTATAAATGTCGGCAGGATAGACCAGGCTTTTCTTTGAAAGTTTTTCAATGTGTTTGGGGCGGCATTTGATCCTGACTTCAATTTTGTCTGTGTGAAAATCAGTCAAAATCATATCGTCCGGAACATTGGCATAATCCACAGGGATAAGCAGGTTTATTTCCCTGGGTTCCTGGGTGCAGGCGGTGAAAATAACGATCGTCATGACCGCAGCCGCCAGAGCCATTAGGACGGCCAGGCGGAAAAGTGAAGATATCTGCCGGCGCTTAAGCATTCCTGATGGCGTCAATGATGTGTGAGAATGCGCACACCGCTTCAACATCATGAACCCGGATAATATGTGCGCCGTTCAGCAGGGATGCGGCACAGGCAGCCAGGGTCCCGTATTCGGTGCCTGCATCTCCAGGCCCGCCCTTTTTTTTGCCCGTGACATTGCCCAGCACGTTCTGGATAAAGGATTTTCTGGACGGCCCCATGAGCACTGGATATCCCAGGGCTGTGAGCTGGTGAAGTTCCTTGATCAGCACAAGGTTGTGCGCAACGGTTTTACCAAACCCTATACCTGGATCCAGGATGATCTTTTTTGGAGACATGCCTTTTTCAAGCACATAATCAATTCGTTCCTGCAGATAGGTGATGATTTCACCCATGAGATCATCATAGCTCGGGTTCACCTGCATGGTTTCCGGTGTGCCTTTCATGTGCATGAGAACGGCAGGAGCGCCCGTCTCCACGGCCACATCCACCATGCCAGGGTCTTTTTCAAAGGCCGAGATATCATTGATGATGGCCCCACCGGCGGCAAGGGCTTCTTTTGCCACCTTTGCTTTCACCGTGTCAATGGAGATGGGAATGTCTATTCGGTCGGCAATGGCCTCAATGACAGGGATGGTCCGGTCAAGCTCTTCCTGCTCACTCACCGGTTGGGAAAACGGCCTGGAGGATTCTCCGCCGATGTCCAGGATATGGGCACCTGCCGCCACCATTTCCCGGGCCCGGGTCAAGGCTTTGTCCAAGGTGGTGTATTTTCCCCCGTCTGAAAAGGAATCCGGCGTGGTGTTTAAGATACCCATGATACACGCCTTTGGACCCAGATCCAATTTGAAGCGGCCAAATTCAAGTGTAAAGGCTGTGGTGGTCAATACCGTTTCCCCGGATGAACTTCTGTAATAAATGAATTGATACCATTTTTCGTGCTCTTGCTCTTAATCTTGCTCCTGCTCGAATTTATAGTTTGGAGCAAGAGCAGGAGAAAAATTAAAAGCAAGACTAAGTATCAATTCATTTGCGGTGAACCATAATTAATTATCTTCTTTTTTGTCCTTAGACTCGTCAGACTCATCATCCGGCATGTCCGGATCAGGGCTATTTGTCCCTGTCTCATCGTCGGAGCCTTCATCATTGACATCTTCCTGTTCATCGGCCCCCTGATCTTGATCCTGATCCTCTTCCTCTTTGGGCGTTTCTGGTTCAGTCTGGATGTTCCGGCGTCCAAAAAAATCGAAATCCGTGCGCAGACTTGCAATCAGATCATCGAGTTCAGGCCCCATAACCGTTTCCTTTTCCAGGAGAAGATCGGTCAGGGCATGGAGAATGTCGATGTTCTCCTCTAAAATGGTTTTGGCCGTATTGTATGCGTGGCTGATCAGACCTGCCACCTCGGCATCTATTTTCTGGGCCGTGGCTTCGGAATAACCTTTGGCCTGGGTCATTTCCCTGCCGATGAAGATATTTTCATCATGGTCTTCGTAGGAGACCGGTGCCAGGTTATCACTCATGCCGAAACTTCTGACCATGCGGTTGGCAAGTTTGGTGGCCTGCTTTATGTCATTGGAAGCCCCGGTGGAGATTCGTTTGAATATAATCTCTTCAGCCACACGGCCGCCAAAGGCAATGGCCAGTTCGTTTTCCAGCTGGTCTTTGTATTTGAAATCCCCTTCCTCGGGCAGAAACCAGGTCACCCCGGCAGCCCTTCCCCTGGGGATAATCGTTATTTTATTTACGCTATCCGTATTGGGCAGGAACCGGGCCACCAGGGCATGGCCGCCCTCGTGATAGGCCGTGGTCTTTTTTTCTTCTTCCTTGATTACTTTGGATTTTCTTTCAAGCCCCATGTAAACCTTGTCCTTGGCATCTTCAAAATCACGCATGGACAATTTTTCACGGTTGCGTTTGGCTGCCAGAAGGGCTGCCTCATTGCACAGGTTTTCCAGATCTGCACCGGAAAAACCAGGCGTCCCTTTGGCAAGAATATTCGGATTTACATCCTTGGCCAGGGGGCTTTTTTTCATGTGTACCCGCAAAATGCCTTCACGCCCCTTGATGTCGGGCAGGTCCACCACCACCTGCCGGTCAAACCGGCCGGGACGCAGCAGTGCCGGGTCCAGAACATCAGCCCGGTTGGTGGCTGCCATAAGAATAACCCCTTCATTGGATTCAAATCCGTCCATCTCCACTAAAAGCTGGTTCAAGGTCTGTTCCCGTTCATCGTGCCCGCCGCCAAGGCCTGCGCCCCGCTGACGCCCCACGGCATCAATTTCGTCAATGAATATAATACACGGCGCGTTTTTCTTGCCCTGGGCAAACAGATCCCGGACCCGGGATGCGCCGACACCCACAAACATTTCAACAAAATCAGATCCGGAAATGGTGAAAAACGGAACGCCTGCTTCCCCTGCCACGGCCCGGGAAAGAAGGGTTTTACCGGTACCGGGGTTGCCCATCAGAAGCACGCCTTTGGGGATACGGCCGCCCAGCCGGGTATATTTATTGGGGTTTTTCAAAAAGTCCACCACCTCGGTAAGCTCTTCCTTAGCTTCATCAATACCCTCGACATTGGCAAAGGTTACCTTTTCCCCCTTGTCATCCATGAGCCTGGCTTTGCTTTTTCCAAAAGACATCGCTTTTCCCCCGCCGCCGCCGCCCTGCATCTGGCGCATGAAAAAAATCCATACCCCGATGAGCACAATCATGGGCAGCCAGGAAATGATAATGGACATGAACCAGGACGCTTCAGCCGGTGGCTTGGCCTTGATGGCCACACCGCTTTTGCGCAGGGTCTCGATAAGCTGGCCATCGTCCGGGGCATAACTGTTGAACCTTGCACCGCTGGTGTCTGTAATGATCAGATCCTGGCCCTGAATAACCACATTTTGAACCCGGCCGTCTTCCACAAGGGATAAAAATTCTGAATAGCCGATGTCTGACTGGCCGGCCGGCTGCTGGTTGAATACATTGTAAAGCATGACCATCATCAGGACAATCACTAGCCAAAGGGAGATATTTTTATAGAATTGATTCAATGTATTTCCTCTCTAAAATCTTAATATGAAAGTCCCAATAAAATATTAAATTACTTTCATGTTTTGTTATGGGTTGAGCCTGGGTGTTGATAACCAAGTCAGCCTAAGCCTATGGCCAGTTATCCGGCTAAAAACACCAGTGAATATATATAAACATAAATTTATTTTATACAAGGGTTATCTCCCGGGCTTTTCGTCCATTTTTTTATTTTGACGTCTGCGGGTCTTAATATGCCTGCCAAGTGTCCGCAAGGCTGTTTCTTCTTTTTTTATACGCAGAACGTTCCTTTGTCTGTATACCCGGATTTGGCCTGGAAGGTCCAGACTCTTTCCTGATTCTCCTTTTTTGCCTGCAAAATAAAGGATATCCCGGATATGGGTGTGGGAAATGCGTCTTAAATTCTGCTTTACCGACAACAGTGCTGCGCGGATGACCCGGGCGCCTAAAGCCCGGTCAAGTTTATTAATCGCTGGTATGGATAAGTTAATTTGATCGTTTTGCCTGCTGGTTGTTGCTTTGTCCAGGGCGGTTCGGGCCATCTGGTCCAGAAAATCATCTTCTCGTTCGATGATACCGGACAACCGCTCTATCCCTGCTTTAATATCGGGATTGAACTCCTTTTCAAGAAACGGGATCAGACAGTGGCGGACCCGGTTGCGAAGGTAGGATGTGTCCTCATTGGACCCATCAATCCTGTACCCCTGGGTTATTTCATCAAGAAACGCCAGAATGTCGGCTCTGGGCATCCGGATCAGAGGACGTATAAATTTTTTCTGTCTGACCGGTGGAATCCCCCGAAGGCCAAGCGGGCCGGTCCCGCGAACAAAATTCATTAAAACCTGCTCTATATTATCATCCCGGTGATGGCCCAGGGCAATACGGTGAAATCCTTTTTCACAGGCCACCCGGTTAAAAAAATCATACCTGACATTTCTGCCGGCCTCTTCAACACAGAGCTGTTGTTCTTTGGCAAGTTCTGCTACATTTTTTGTTTCAACTACCAGGTCAAGGTTGTGTTCCCGGGCAAAGTCACGGACAAAGGTCTCATCGGCCAGGGCGTGACCGCCCCGAAGCATGTGGTTCAGATGTGCCAGCCCTATACGGATATCCAGATCTTTTTTCAAACCCATCAAAACCTGTACCAGAGCCATGGAGTCCGGACCGCCGGAAACACCGATCAATACACTGTGGCCGGGGGCAACCATGTCGTGTTCCCGGATGGTGCCAAGCACTTGGGCTGTAAATTTATGGGTAAAGGATGATGGGGCTGTCATTTGTTATGTTTCCTTTTTGGTGGACCCGATATGAACAGGGGTGAATATAGGGTAAAAATATAATTTTTGTCAAGATATTAATAGGTTAAATTCGGAAAGATATAAAACCGGGTGACAATCATTCCGAAATAAACTAAAATATTTTTTCTTATGTATTACACAAAATTCGATACTCGGTTATGCGAGATCATCCTGGCCGGAGACGCAAAGGGGCTTGCCCATCTTGATCTCAACACCGGCCAGGGCAGCCGTGCGTTTGAGATTCAGAACGCCTGGGAATTAAAACCTGAATTTTTTAAGGATACCCAATCCCAGATTTTGGAATACCTGACGGGTAAAAGAACGGTTTTTGAAGTCTGCTTAAACCCCGCAGGCACTGAATTTCAGAAAAAGGTCTGGGCGCAGTTGCGCACCATTCCATACAGCAGCCTGGTCAGCTACGGTGAAATTGCCAAACAACTGGGCAACCCAAAGGCGGCCAGGGCAGTGGGGGCAGCCAACGGGAAAAACCCCATCCCCCTCATCATCCCCTGCCATCGGGTGGTGGGGGGCAACGGCAACCTCACCGGGTTTGCCCATGGCCTGGCCATCAAGGAGAAACTAATTGCCCTGGAACAGGGGCTGATCTTCTAACTTGATGGTCGCGTCTAAAGAATCACCGACTCTTTCACGCCCCAAAAATATATTCCGACATCTCTGTGGATGAAAAATCCGTTGCAAGGGGGATCTCTATCTGCCTTTTTTCCTTTGCCGACAGGTATAACGCCAGAACAGATTCAACGGACAGCATGCCTGATTTTGCATCGGCAATGGGAGATTTTCCGTTAAGAATGGCGTCTCTTAGGTCGGCGTATATTCCGGCATGGGGATTGTTCAGGGAGAACAGGCCGGAAAGCCCCCTTGAACGCATCTCTTTCATAAAGTATTCGAGATTTTTCTTTTTACCATTAATTCTTATATTAAAATATGGTCTGCCCCGGCGGATTCCCATACGAAAATCGCCTTTTTCTCCAAGCAGATAAAAAGTCGCCTCGTGGTCCCGGGATGGTGAGTTGGTTGTTCCTTCGATCTGGCACAGGGCGCTGTTATCAAGTTTGAGGGTCCCAAGGGCGATATCTTCCGCCGCCATGTCATGGAAGCGTTTTCCAAGCATTGCGTTTGCTGCAATGGCGTGGCCGTTCATCAGCCAGCAGATAAGATCAATGGCATGAACGCACTGGTTCATCAACACACCGCCGTCATGTTCCCATGTGCCGCGCCAGTCGGTTTGATCGTAATATGTCTGATCGTGTCCCCAGCGCACAATAACCGAACCGTGACTGATTTTACCGAACCGTCCGGCGGCAACATCCTTTTGCAGATTCCCGACAACAGGAAAATAACGGAAGATATGCCCCATGGCAATTTTCCTGTGTTTTTGTTCGGAAATATCAAACAGCGCTTTGGCCTGGCTTGTTTTCATACTCATGGGCTTTTCCAGAAAAATATGAGATCCGCTGAACATTGCCGCTTTTGCCATGGCATAGTGCAGTCCTGAAGGTGCCGTTATTGAGGTGATATCAGGTTTTTCCTTTTCAAGCATCCGGTTATAATCCGTATATGTTTTTACGGTATTCTTTAGTTGATGCTTTTTTTTGCCCGGCAGTTTACTGGAATCAAGCAACTTGTCCAAAGCCCCGGGGTCTGTGCCTGCCACAGCGCAGAGCAAAAGGCCGCTGTTCTTTTTTGTTATGGCCATGATGTGTTTTACGGCAATCCGGCCGCATCCGATCAGTGCGACCCGAAGCTTTTTTTCCGCCATTTTTTCTCCTTCATTTCATTTTTTTTTCATGTCCAGCAGAAACCGGCTTAACGCCTGGACATAGGATTTGGCAGACGCAGTGATGGTGTCGTCATCCTCGGCTTTACCCAACCAGATCGGGGCCGTCAGGCTATAGTTCAGTTCATGGCCGTTGCCGCTGAGTACAACCAATGCTTCTGCCGTCGAAGAGTGTGTCCGTCCGCGGTTGCTGGGCTCGTAAACCACAAGTTTGGGTTTTTTTTCACCGAGTCCCAGAACATCGTCAATGGCACTGAATACCGCATTGATAGGACCGTTTTTGCCCATGAAGGCCTCGCCGATCTTTTTTTCACCATCAATGACCAGGACCACCTGGGCCTGGCGGACACTGGAATTGGCAAACTTGTTGAACGCGTAATCCACAAACTCGATATGCTCTTCGCCTGTGTATCTGAAATCATCCCCGATCATCCGCAGTTCCTTGTCCCCATATGTGATGTCCCTGGATTTGATTATGGGCATGATATGTTCCCGGACAAAGGCTTTTTCAAATTCATATCCCAGCTCTTCAAGCCTGGCCGTAACGCCGGTGACGCCGGTCAGCTTGGTGATCTGGTGGGTGTTGCCTGTCCAGCCGATATCTTCGGGTGAGCAGGGCAGGTAAATATTCTCCCCAATGTCCTTGCCCTTTTTGTCTCCGTCGGAATGGACCCCTGATCCGTGGCGCAGGGCATTGGGACCGACTCCCGGCGCATTGTAGGGAATGGGAATGCAGCTTTCCCTTTCAATGAACCTTGCCACGGCATTGGTTTTTTCAAGTTTAAAGGACGTAAAAAATTTCCGGTTGTAGGAAGGTTTCAATGAAAGATTCATGATCACCTGTTCCAGCGGTGTATTGCCTGCTCTTTCGCCGAGGGAATACCAGGTGCCTTCCACCTGCCTGACGCCCTGTTTAATGGCGGCCAGGGTATCTGCGACACTGACGCCGAAATCATTGTGGGCGTGAAAACTAAGCATCACGTCATCCGTGCCTTCCACAAGCATTTTAAAATACTGGATGGCTTCCTGGATTTCAATTTCAATTCCCTTGGCCACGGTATGGGGGATGTTGATCACGTCTGCACCTGCCTTAATCGCATGACCATAAATTTTAGAAATATACGCCTGCAGAAAACTATGTTCCGGGTTCAGGGACTGGGACAAGGCCAGGATGGTGTTCTGGGCCGAGAATTCCACCCGGCCTTTACCGCCTGTCAACTCCTTTGCATAGGCGACTGCCCGGGAGGCTTTTTCAATTTGTTCATTGGGATCTGCCTTGTATGCCCGGATGGATGCTTCGTCAATGTTAAGGGTGAATACATGGATGGTGGGGTTGGGATTATTTTCCAGGGCCTGCCAGGTCCGCTTGATATTTTCAAGATCCATGGTGGTCAGTCCGCAGATATGGGGGCCTTCCACGGTATCGGCAATCTGTTTGACCGTATCAAATTCCAAGGGGGTTGAACTGGGAAACCCAACCTCTATGGTACTGACCCCCGTATCCGCAAGAAACCGGGCAATTCTAAATTTTGAATCCCCTTTAAAGGTTACCCCGCCCTGCTCACCATCGCGCAGGGTGGTGTCAAAGATTTCGACTTCCTCTTTGGCCTCGTTCGGAATTTGAGTTTGGTCCAGTACCCATGTGCCGGTTTCATTTTTTTTGATCGCCATGTTCTTCCCCTTTATTATGTTGGATAAAAATAAAAAAAGCCGCTATCTGCCCGGCAGGGGCTGATAACGGCTTTTGTTTTCACTTATGAATATTATGCCACTAAGAGCCCCATCGCCCGGAGGTGTTAAGAACCACCTCCTCGATAAGAAGAAGGACTATTAGTAGGCTGGTAAAATTCATCATTAAATATTCACTTTAATTAAAGTTAATTTATTATATATAAATTAAATGAAGTCAACAAAAAAATGACGATCTTCCGAATGCATGAGATTAAAGACCTTTACTAGAAGGGAACATCTTCATTATCTAAATCATCATCAGGTCCATAAGGCATCATCTCGCTCATTAAATCAAAAAAAACCCCCAGAGATTGACATAAATTTTTTATAATTCGGCTATGGGTTTCCTTTGTTTCAAGATCTTTTGCCTTGGACATTGTTTTCAATTCAGCAGCCAGTTCTTTTGTCAAACCATCGATAATTTTATCAGGATCCATTTGTTTTTCCTCCAGTTTTGGTCATTAAATTTTTATTATTCTATGCACTTGCTTTTATTTTATCAATCCACATTTAACACAACGGAAAAACAGCTGAACACGGCCCAGACAGGATCGCCCACGCCAAGACCCAGCCATTGGGCGCCTTGTGTTGACACCAGGGCGCATAATGTTGTTCCGTCTTTGATGCGCACGATATATTCCGTATTGATCCGGCCGGCATTCATCTGCTCGATCATGCCGGAAAACCGGTTCTCGGCAGTGCATTCCGGCTCTTTTTCTCCGCTGTACAAAATCACCAGGGGGGCTTTGACCTCTGCCATAATCAGTCTTGATTCTTTTAATGAAAGCCGTTCCACGCTGCTGTTGGTGATCACGGCCTCAATGGTGTCACCGCCGGCGGTTGTCAATGTGACCCGGGTCTGGATGTCTCCTTTTTGAAGCGCCTGGATTTTGCCGAAAAATGAATTTCTGGCACTGGTTTTACGCGACGCTTCCCTTTCGATGAAAAGTTTTGTGACCTGGGTAATGTCATCTTTGGAAAAAGAGACATAGGCAGTGGTCAGGTTCATGCTTGAATGACCCAACATGGCCTGTACCGCCGGCATGGGCATATTACGCTGCATCAACTCCACAGCCCGTGCCTTCCGGATCATTTCCGGGCCGCCAAGCTTTTTGGGAAAGCCTAAAGCCTGGGTCCGTTCGTAAAATTTGCGCCGGACAAATCCGGGATCAACATTGAATTGCTTTTCCAGAAACCGCCTGAATGACGGATCATTAAGCATCTGTTCAAGTTCAGAGGCAAGGGTGGTGGAAATCCTGACAACTCTCGGGTCTGTCCGGCTATCCGGCTCTCCATGACCCAAATCCACCAACTGCCGTTTGAAATCAATACGTTTAAGCGGATCAAGGGCCAAAATTTCATTTAACTTTGCACCCGTGTACCGAATCAGCAGAAAAATGACAAGGATACGGCGGCGGGACAATTGGATATCTGCCCGGGGAGATTGGGTTGCCCATGCCCTGAATGCCCGCTCCAGGCGATCAAGCTGGACCGAATCCAGGCAATGGCCTGTATCCGGGGTAGAAACCATGCGCCCCTGGTCCATGCCGCCCTGGGAGGGTGACTGGGGGGCTGGTAACGGGGAATCGGCGCTTGTTTTATAATCCATCTATGCTCTCTTTTATTCGTAACCAACCACGCTTACGTATTTTTATAGCACAGGTGAGCATAAAAGCAGGTGACTTTTCTTGACAAATGATTTTAATATTTATAAATTAACACGAAAATAAAACTTATCGTGTCAGTTTATAAAGCCAAAGATCATCAAACTCAATCAGCGAGTCAAGCGGAGGCAACATGGTTTTTCATACCGCCGGCATTGAAGTCCAGCCCTGGATTCCGCCGTTAGTGGCGTTCGGGATTTCATTTTTCACCTCCATGGGCGGCATATCCGG
>DATFIL010000227.1:0-3372 GCA_035270145.1 Desulfobacter sp.
GGGTTGGAAATATGAACTGGCCGGATTTCTCCTGTTTGCCTTTGCCTGGGCAGCTGTTACACAAATCGTATTTACCCGCCCCGAATTATACCATTTTAAGGGATTTTTACCCGGCCCAACACTTGCGGCCCTGGCAGACGCCTTTCAGAATTCAAAATTCTGGATGTCCGTTTTTGCAAGTCTGCGTAGAATCGTTCTAGGCATCGCCATATCAGCATTCATTGGACTTCCATTGGGGGTACTGATCGGTTTTTTTACACGTCTTCGCAAACTGACGCATTCACCAATTCAATTCGTAAGAATGATCAGTCCCCTGTCCTGGATGCCCATTGCACTGCTCCTATTTACAAGCTTTGAATCTGCTGTTCATTTTTTAATTATAATGGCGACAATTTGTCCTATAATACTGAACACAGCCATCGGTGTCATGAACATTAATCCCCAGTGGTTAAAAATGGCTTTGAATCAAGGTGCCAATAACGTTCAACTCATTCAAACGATTGTTCTTCCATATTCTATCCCTCATATGCTAACCAGCATCAGACTGGCACTGGGGATTGCATGGATTGTTTTGGTCCCGGCAGAATTTTTAGGGGTATCATCGGGCTTGGGCTATCTGATTAACGATGCCAGGGATACTATGGAGTATGATAAACTTATGGCCATAATCATTGCCATTGGCATACTGGGATTTATACTCGACAGAATTTTTCAAAAATTGCAGCACAGGTTAGGGCCATGGAAGTTTTAAAATTTACCACATGGCTCTTAACTGGTCATGGGCCGGCAATGTTTAAAAAACTATGATTTCTAATTTTTATATACAACACCTTTACAGGACATAAGGAGCATTTTATGGCGGTAGACCCGAATATTAAAATTGTTGTGGCAGATGATTCAGGCACCATGCGGATAATGTTTAAACAAATTCTGGGGAAAGCCGGATTTTCAAACCTTGTTATGGCGGTGAACGGTGCAGACGGCATTGAAAAAGTAAAAACGGAAAATCCTGATCTTGTCATATCCGACTGGAACATGCCCACACTGGATGGCCTTGGGTTTCTCAAACAATTAAGGGCCTCTGAGGAATTTAAGGACCTGCCGTTCATCATGGCCACGGCCCAGGCTGACATGGGCCAGCAGAAAGCCATCCTGGAAGCCGGTGGTAATGCCCATTGCCCGAAACCCTTTAATGAGCAAGAAATTACACAGGCGATTGAAGCGGCCTTCTCGGAAGGGATGAAAAAACAACGGGTAACAAAAAAAAGAAGCATTATCGGAGGCCGCGTTGAACTCAACGTTGCCCACATTCAGATCACCGACCACCTTGCATTAGGCGCCTTAAAACACCGGATTAACCAAGGGGACGTGACACCCCAGCACTTTGACCTGTCCACGAACCTGATGGGTGGATGGAATCCCATACAGGAAGGCCTTGAAAGCGGGGAAATCGACTGTGCCTTTGTTCTGGCACCCATTGCCATGGATCTGTTTGCCTATGACTCCCCCATTCAGCTGGTCCTGTATGCCCACAAGAACGGTTCCACATTTGTGCGCTCCCGGCATTATGATCACAGGTTTGACTCTTTGCAAAGCTTTTACAAATATAAAGTTGTGGATATTCCGCACAAAATGTCGGTTCACCACATGCTTGCTCATAAATTTTTAAAAGAACTGGGGCTGAAACCCGGTGTTCCGGGAAAAAAAGCGATTAATGTGCGCTTTGAGGTGGTTCCCCCAATTAAGATGCCCGGCATTATGAAAGAAAACGAGGATGTGGGTGGATTCATGGTTGCCGAACCGGTTGCCACTAAAGCCATCAAGGGAGAAATCGGCAATCTGGAATTTTATTCTGCCACACGATGGGAGAATCATCCCTGCTGCATTGTGGCCATGCAAAAGGACTTTATCCAAAAACATCCTGAAGC
Source organism: Desulfobacter sp. (assembly GCA_035270145.1). Taxonomy (GTDB): domain Bacteria; phylum Desulfobacterota; class Desulfobacteria; order Desulfobacterales; family Desulfobacteraceae; genus Desulfobacter. The sequence goes on from DATFIL010000227.1 coordinate 1,929, forward strand.
TGTTCAGGAATTTGTATCCCTACTGGTGGATACCGGCGAGTATATTGAAAACGACAAGGCACGGGCTGCGGACATTGGTGTAAAATTTTTGGACCCCGAAGGTAAAATGGGCCTGGCCCCCCAGGTGCTTCAAAATGTATTTTCCCAGCCCATGGCCATCCGCTGGGATGGACTCTATCCGGAAGCAGCAGATCTTGATAAAATTCAAAGATACATGCATGATGTCATGGAAATTGGTAAAATTATTGACCTTGAAAACTTTATTGAGCCCAGTTTTGCCAACATTGCTTTCAATCGATAACCTTAGGAGTTATGCATGAAAATTACAGATCCCCAAGTCATACTGAACGGAGAAAAAGACCTCATTGCATCTGTCCAAAAAAATCTGGACCTTGATGCAGTCAAGGATCTATTTAAGGAACGCCTGACCGTAAACGCGCTCTCCCCCAAAGGCGGCCGGATTGTTGTACATGACAATGACGTGGCATTCAGGCTTAATTATGAAATCAATCTGAATGGCAGCCTGCTTTTTGACCGGGACGGCAATCTGCTTGAAGACAGTGAAAGTGAAAGGACAGCATCAACACCACCCCATGATGAAGATGCGGCATCGGCATCAGACTTGGATGACAATTCGTCCATGAACCTTCCGGATTATGATGATGCACTGGATAAGGCATCTGCAAAAGCCCAGGCAGAGGTTCTGGAATCCGAAGATCGGCCTGATGATTTCCAAGATGCTGAACCCGGACTGGAAATTGAAGACCTTGAAAATGAATCGACCCTTGATCAGGAAAACTCAGAAAAGCTTGAAGCCGATGACGGTGATGAACTGATTGATGATTTACCCAAAGAAGAGGATATAGAAGATTTAAGTGTTGATGAACTGACGGATATAGACTTGGAAAGTGAGGACAAGGAAACCAAAGGGGCCGGCCAGGATATTGATGACGATATCAGTGATATTCTCCAGGAAAGCCGTAATTTCTGGGAAAAGAAAAAAGAGTAATTTTTTAAGGGCCTCATATTCGTGCGTTAAACTATTGTCCGGTCAGAAATAAGAATTTTCACCCAACGAAGAAATTGGGCAAAAAGGCTTTCTGGAGGGGATCTACACTGGGGTGTCTAAATTCGCTATTTTAAATTATTCATTTTTTGGCACTCGCAATGTGCCCATTGGACATGTATTTTTTTACCACGAAGACCACGAAGGGTAATTGTGCCCAGAAGTTTTATTCTTCGTGTTCTTCATGCGCTTCGTGGTTAACAAGATCAACTGCTGTTCTACACTAAAACCTAAAATCAGGAGTATTATCATGGAAAAAACCGTATTATTCGCATTTCGGGGAGACCCTTTATGCTTTGTACACGTACTTCTCAACGCCCTTGACCTAAAACAGCGGGGGCAGGAAGGACGCATTGTTTTGGAAGGCGAATCCGTCAA
>DATFIL010000228.1:0-10484 GCA_035270145.1 Desulfobacter sp.
TGGATCGAAAAAAAGACCGGCAAACCGGTTTTCGGTGTGCTGCCCTGGGTGAACCATCATATCCCCAACGAAGATTCCGTGGTGATCGAACACGCTGTGGCCAAAACCAATCCTGCCCAAACCCCCACCGTGCTGGTGGTGCGTACCCCCCATATCTCCAATTTCACCGATTTTGATGCCCTGTTTCAGGTGGAAGAATTGGGTGTGGATTTTGTTGAACACCCAAGGGACCTGTCCGCCTACAAAGCCGTAATCCTGCCCGGCTCCAAGAGCACCCGCAGCGACCTGAACTGGCTTGCCAAAACCGGATGGACCCCCAAAATTAAGGCTTACGTTAAAAACGGCGGTCATGTCCTGGGCATATGCGGCGGCTACCAGATGCTGGGCATCAGGATTCATGACCCCAACGGCATAGAAGGCACTCCAGGCGACACAGATGGATTGGGGCTTCTCCCCCTTGAAACAGTACTCAAATCCCCCAAAACCACCACCATCTCCCGGTTTGAATGGGATGGCGCACCTGGTTTGGGCTATGAAATCCACATGGGTCGTACAGCGTCCGCCGACCGGATCGTTTCGGGCAAAGCGGCAGACAACGGCCTGTTACGGGTAAAAGAGAGAAACCAACAGGCCTGCATCGATTTCGACGGAGCCATGGTAGACTCGGGCCGGGTCATGGGCACCTACATGCACGGTTTTTTTGATTCGGCCCCCATTTTGAAAAAATGGTTTTTGCTTCTGGGGTTAAGCGAATTTGAGCCACCGGAATCCTGCGGCCTGCAGGGGCGGGACAGGCAGTACGACATGCTGGCCCGGCATTTTGAGAAACATGTGGATGTGGCCGCTATTCTAAACGCCATGGGCTAAGCTTGCATATACAATGGCCTGGCCCATCTGCCTTTTCATCGACAGCGATTTCCCTGTCAGGGCGGATGGGCCAACTTTCATTTGTATGGAAACAATTTTTTGTTGCTATGGTAAGATTATCTACCGCTGCGGCGTCGCCAGGGGCCGGGCAGCGGTGTTGACTTATTCATAGCGCTTATACGCCAGCTCTCTTTTGACCAGGAACATGGAACAGGGCATTTTTCGAATCAGTTCCCGAATGTCATTACCCATCAGCAGATGTTCAAAATAACCCTGCTCATGGGCTGTCATGACCATCAGGTCAATATTTTTTTCTGAAATGAATTTTGTGATTTCCTTTATAGGATCCCCCTGGATGACGCTTTCCTGGATGGCCAGCCCTTCAGAATCTGCCGTCTTGATATAATCCTGAAGGTCCTTGCGGGCATCCTCAATTATTTTTGTGAACTCGTCCTCTATAATTTTGGCTGAGGATATGGGCAGACTCCAGCCTTTCAGCCCAAAGGGGTTGTGCACGATATGGGTGACAAAAAGTTCTGCCCCATAATTGCGGGCGAAAGAAATTCCCCACTGAAGGGCTTCAAGGGTCTGTTTCGTACCCATGGATACAACGAGAATACGTTCCGGATGTTTCATGTTTGATCTCCTTTATTTTAAGGTTTTGTATATTAGAAGGAATCTGTAATTGCCGATTCCCTTATTCATGCTGCTTGTCGGTAAACACATGAATCGACCGATCTTGCGCTTTGCCGATTGCCGGATCATTCGGGGCGTTTTCATCCCAGGAAATCAGGGCTTCCGGGTCCGTTACCACAATCACCGGGCATCCGGCGCGAAAGGCGGTCCGTTCCACGGCACTGCCGGCATACCATTTTGTGCCCTCTTTCTTTGTGTGGGACCCCAGAATGATTACGTCGGCATTGTTTTTTTCCGCACATTTAACCAGTTCCAGATGGGGCAACGCCCCGCCCCAGATCTGATAGGCGTAATCGGTATCTTTGATTAAATTTTGGCAGAATTCTTCCAGGCGGTTTTCAGTATTTTTTCGGTCTGCTTCATAATCTTTCTTGGTATATTTGGGATACGGGGGCACAGGAATCATGTGAAAGGGAAAGATCTTCGACCCGAATTTTTCCGCAGTTTTCCGGGCAAAGAACAAGGCGCATTCACAAGATACGGAAAAATCCACCCCCACCACAATTTTTTTGAATTCCCCTGAGGACAAGCGAACTGCGGGATTGATAATCGTCACCGGACAATTTTCCCGCATTATCACACCTTCCACGGTACTTCCGATCTTCCCGGCCACCCGGACGGTCCCCTTTTCAGCGGCACGTTCGGAATGGGGGCCAAGGACGATCATGCCCGCGTTAAGATACCGGGATTGACGAATAATCTCTTCCCAGGGGAATCCGCAAGCAACCGTAACATCAAAATCCATGTCTGCCGGCAATATTGTTTTATAAAAATCGAGGAGTTCTTTCTGGGCACGTTCCTGATATGCCGGTGAAAAATTGATCTCCTCGTTCGTTTTAAAATCCTTAACCAGGTGTCGGTTATTTTCATGAGAAGACTCTGCTACATGGAGAATGTTAAGCTTGGCTTGATGGGTTGCGGCGATTGCTGCCGCGCTTGTCACTACCGGGTCCTTAACTCCCACAAGATCTGTCGCTGCTAAAATATGCTTAAACATAGTTTCTCCTTTTTGATTGATTGATTTGTTGATTGGTTGATTGGTGCAACAGGCCCTGTGTCTGTTGCTTGAATGCTTAAATTTTTTAACGGATACTTTTCAAAGCATTAGGGGCAAAATTTTTAAAAGACACGCATCCATGGATGCTTCGGCATTTACTTGTAAATGACGATCGGTCTCTATTTTTTGAATCGGTTCAAACCGGTTTTTAAATGATTGAAAATGGGAAATCCGCGCATCGGATGTTGTGTTCCGGCCATTTCTCATGATCAATCTTTCTTTCAGAATAGAGTCCGGTACCGTACATTCGGCAAACACGATGCCGGCACCTAATTTCGCAGCCAGGGAAATTACTTGTTTTCGATATTTTTCCCGGCCAAACGTGGCATCTAACGCCACGGAGTTGCCTTTTAAAATCTCTTTTTCCGCCAGTGATAAAAGCGTGTCATAGGTCTGTCTGGTGGCGGTTTCGGAATACATTCCTTTTTCAAAAGCCATGTTCTCAGGATCGGTTGGCGGGGCTGGAAATATTTTTTTCCGGACCACATCCGAATTGATGGACCGGATATTCAGCGCCAGGGAAAGGGCTTTCGCCAAGGTACTTTTTCCAGATGCCGGCATGCCGCAAATCACCCAGATCCTGGGCCTGGAGAAGTGATCTGCATACCGGTCTGAAAGGGCAAGGTATTTTTTGGTCTGTTCCAAAAGTTTATTGTGTTCCTGTTCGGAAACATCATGCGCCTGCAGGCGGATGCAATTAACCTTAAAACGTACCATGGCGCGGTAGCATTTATAAAAATTTATCAGTACGTATACTTCCGGATCATGACGATAGCCTGCATAAGCTAAAAGAAACTTTTCAGCCAAAGCTGAAAATCCCAGAAATTCCATATCCATGGCCAGAAAAGCCAGGTCCGCACCCACGTCCAGATACCGGAACTGTTCATTGAATTCAATACAGTCAATGATCTGAATCCCGGTATCTGTAAAATAAATATGCCCGGTTCTTAAATCCCCATGGCCGTCCCGGAACCCTTTATTTTCCATGCGGCGAAAAAACAAAGGTTTTTGTCTGTCTAAAAAAGCATCTGTTCTCGACCATACCGACTGAAAACAATCGTTGTCAAACAGGGATCCGAGCAAAGGCTGGGTCTGTTTAAAGTTTTCATCGCAATTTTGCCGGATTGTTTCAAAGGCCGCTTCCATATTTGCCGGCTTGTCGGATGTATCGGAATCGTAAAAATCGCACAGCTTCATTGCCAGGCGGTCAATATCCTTATTTCCGATTTTTCCGGATCGAAGCAACTGTTTCATGGAATCGGTCTCCGACAGTCGTTGCATCCTTACGGCATATTCAACAACCGTCCCGTCACCGTCTATATAAAACTGATCCCCCTTTTGTGTGATTTTCGTTACACCCAGGTAGACCTTATTTGTCAGCCGGCGATTTAATGTCACCTCACGGTTGCAAAAATATCTGCGATTTTCAAGGGTGGTGAAATCAAGGAATGTCAGGTCCACGGATTTTTTTATTTTGTAAACAACGTCACCTGCCAGAAACACCATGGAAATATGGGTTTCATAGACCGTTACGCTGTGGACGGGATGGGGATAAAATTCCGGATTCCGCATTTGTTTAAACAGCGTTTCCTGACGAGCCGATTTTCTTATCTTCATTGATATTTTCCTTGTTTAGAAAATTTCAGATAATTTTGATCATAACACAAACACAGTCAAAAACAATATTATCATATTTTTGATAACTGACTGGACAAATCTATTTGAGTTTAATTATATTAACACTCGATCATCAAGTAACAAAATCGCCCATACCATGAAAAAAATAGATTTTTAAAATAGAGTGAAACTATGAGAAATCAGGATGTCAAGAAATCCATCAATCAATTATTGAAACGTGCCGGTATCACCGTTAACGGAAACAATCCCTACGACATTCAGATTAAAAATGACCAGTTTTACCAGCGGGTAATCCAGGAACCTGCGCTGGGTCTTGGCGAAGCCTATATGGATAACTGGTGGGAGTGCCGTGCCCTGGATCAGTTCATGGCAAAAGTGTTGCGTGCAAATCTTGCGCAACTATTAAAAAAAGAGTGGCAGATCAAATGGGATATCTTAAAGTCAAAGCTTCTTAACCAACAGTCGTCCAGGCGTGCGTTCATGGTGGGACAGACCCATTATGATATCGGCAATGAGCTTTATCAGGGCATGCTGGACAAACAAATGCAGTATACCTGCGGATACTGGAAAGATGCCACCACCCTTGATCAAGCCCAGGAGGCGAAACTTGAGCTGGTCTGCCGGAAATTAAAACTGGCGCCCGGCATGAAAGTTCTTGAGCTGGGGTGCGGTTTTGGCGGGTTTGCCCACTATGCGGCAACAAAATATGGCGTTGAAGTGACCGGATACACCGTCTCCAAAGAGCAGGCCGGGTTTGGAAAAGAGTTGTGCCGGGGGCTTCCCGTTGACATCCGGCTGGCAGATTACAGAACCGCCACCGGAGAATATGATCGGGTGGTCTCCATTGGTTTAATGGAGCATGTGGGGTATAAAAATTATGGCACTTACATGAAACTGACCAATCGGTTACTGAAAGATGATGGCATGGCATTTGTTCATACCATTGGTCGTAATACCAGTTGTTCTGCTTGCAATTCATGGACTGCAAAATATATTTTCCCCAATGGCATGCTTCCCTCCATTGCCCAGTTGGGAAAAGCCATGGAAAACCAATTTGTCATGGAGGACTGGCATAACTTTGGAGAGGACTACGATAAAACCCTAATGGCATGGCACGAAAATTTCGTACAGGTATGGCCCAAGATTAAAAATAAATACAGCGATCGGTTTTATCGCATGTGGGAGTATTATTTATTAAGCAGTGCCGGAGGATTCCGGTCACGATCCATGCAGCTATGGCAGATTGTGATGACTAAACAGGGGACGCCAGCGCCCCGCTGTCGCTTTATATAGTGCGGCAAACCAAGGAGTGGTATGATTGAGGAAGAGATCATTATCGTCGGAGGCGGTCCTGCCGGTGCCGCCTGTGCCTGGAAATTGAAGCAAAGGGGCATCACGCCCCTGGTGCTGGATAAAGATTCTTTTCCCCGTCCCAAGGTTTGTGCCGGATGGGTGACCCCTGACGTATTCAGGCTTCTTGAACTCCAAGGGGGAGATTATCCCTACACCTTCAGTCAATTTGACCGAATTCATTTTCATCTGTTTGGTATAAAAATTCCTGTACCCACCCGTCAATATGCTGTCAGACGATATGAATTTGATGCCTGGATGATCTCCCGCGCCCGTGTTCCGGTTCACACCCATTGCGTAAGAAATATCACTCGGGAGAACGGCTTTTATATCATTGATGACCAGTATCGATGCAGGTATCTCATTGGTGCCGGCGGTACCCACTGCCCGGTTTACAAGACGTTTTTCACTCAAAAGCGTTCTCGTCCTCCCAAGTCCCTCATTGTTGCTGTTGAAAAGGAATATCCATATGATATTTCTCATCATCAATGCCATCTATGGTTTTTTGACCATGGACTGCCTGGGTATGCCTGGTATGTTCCCAAGGGGAATAACTGCTTAAACATCGGTATTGGCGGAAAATTCCACAGGTTGAAACAGCGGGGACAGAACATTATGGAACAGTGGCGTCATTTTACAATGGCCCTTCAAAAAAAGGGGTTCATAGGGGAACGCCCATCCAGTCCCAAAGGTCATAGCTACTATTTCCAGCATGGTCCGAAAAAATACCGACAGGACAATGCCTTTATCATCGGAGACGCGGCAGGACTTTCCACCCTGGATATGGGAGAGGGTATCCATGGCGCTGTTTTAAGCGGTATCCGTGTGGCAGATGCCATCGTAGAAAACAAACCGTTTGCTTTGCCGCACCTGGCAAGGTTCAGCCTGCCGAAAATATTGCTGCCTAACTGATGTTTTTGTGAAACTTTCATCGTTTGTTGAGCCCAGCAGGGCATGGGCGTTCTTGGAAAGGGTCAATCCGTCAATGCCGGCTATGCTCAGATGCTTTTGCCAAAAGCGCAGTTGGGAAACCGGCAGGTGGGGCAGTTCCGGCACAGCCCGCCGTGACAAAAGCGTGCCAGATCCCGTTTTCCAGGACGCTCTCCGGCCATGACCCGGGGAAGTATCAGGTCAAATATGGTGGTGCGGTGATACAAGCCGCAGGCCGGCACTCCCATGATCGTGGTCTCAGAGCTATAGCCCAAAAGAAACATGGCACCGGGCAGCACAGCCGATGAGTAGTGGACTTCATCAAATCCAACTGCCTCAATAGATTCCCGGGTGACATCATCGGGGTCCACGGACATGCCGCCGGTGGTGATGATCAGATCGGTCTCCTTGTTCATGTAATCCCGGATTTGAGCAGTGATGCGCACCCGGTCATCGGGCAGGATATTCACCTCAAGCACATCGGCCCCAAGCCGGGCGGTTTTTTCTTCCACAATGGCCTGGAACCGGTCCTGTATCAGGCCGTCATACAGCTCATTGCCGATGATGGCCAGACGTATTTTCAGCGGGTTGAACATTGACACGGAAAAAATGGGATAGGCGGATTTCGCAAGGGCCGTGGCCTGGTCGAGCTTTTCCCGGTCAATGACCAGGGGGATGGCCCGGGTGGCGGCCAGGCTGTCGCCTTTGTTCACGGCGGTGTTGGTATGGATGCCGGCGCACATGACATCGTCCAGCATGTTGAATTCCGTCAATGCCTCCACATTTACCCGGAACAGTCCTGGATATGCCGCATATAGCTCTAATTTGCCTTCGCTGGGTGTGGCGGAAAATTCGACCCCTGGTCCGGCCAGGGCCGATGCAAGTTCAAATACTGCGTCATCCTCATGTACCTGGGTCTCATCGAGATCCAGTACATAGAGGTTGTTTTTCCCCATGCGCATGAGCCGGCAGATGTCTCCGGCCTGGACCCGGTGCCCTCGTTTAAAGGCCGGTCCCTTGGATTTGGTGGGAACAATTTCGGTCATGTCATGGGCAATGGTCATGCCGCAAGCATCCTGCACGGGCACGGTTTTAAAGTTTGATTGTTTTGGGTGCAGTTGTTTTTTCATTGTTAAATACCAATATGTCCAGCTAGTTCCGGGGCTAATGAAATAAGTTTTTTTGCCGCTTGGGATTGGTACGCCATAAGCGTGAAATCCGAGAATTCAAAACCGGGAGCGACTGAACACCCGACCACCACCGTTTTCGAAATGGGCGTGGCGGCTTGCCAGGTACCTGCGGGGACAACATGGCAAAAACAGTTCTCCCGGGCTGATAACGTCACACATTGAGGTGGTGTGTCTGTTTCATCCCATAGAAATAAATGGATGCCTTCTCCCTGATAAAGATTCCAAATTTCATCTGACGTCACCTTATGAAATCGGCTGATCTCCCCGGGGTTTAATGAGAAATAGATATGGGTTAAGGCTGGTCTGGCAGTCCCGTCATATTTAGATACTGTGTGGGCAGATCTGAAAACTTCACGATATCTGCCGCCTTCCGGATGTTCTATGAGATCAGTGGGCTTCATCTTTATAATAAAATGATTCATTTAAATATTCCTTCATCTAAGTTTTTAAACGCTGTATTAAACATTTTAATCTTGGAGAATCAACAATCAAGTGAATCTTATTTTCGAGTGATTTGCATAACTGTGAAAAATTATGTTAGTCTTGAATTAGGTTGCACTCATATGCTTTGTTTCTCGCTCATATCGCATGGAATACAGCGAATGGCGAACCAGCAACAAGGGAATGTATGACAAAAGGATCATTGAGGCTTGTGGATATGTTGACGGTAAAGTACAAGCTTACTGGAAAGAAGGGATAAAATCATGACCGGACACGCTCTTTCAATAGATGACAGATGTGCTGCATTTGAAGACCTTGGCATCCGGGATTATGTTTCAGTTCTTGATCTTCAGACCACTGCCCGGGAAGAGATGATTCAGGCTCCGGGCCTTGGCGACCGGGTTTTTTTCGTTCAGCACCCCGCGGTTTACACATTAGGTAAAAGAGGGGGGCGGGAAAACCTTGTGGTGTCGGAACGCTTTCTGGCCGAAAAAGGAATTGAGATTGTCCAGACCGCAAGGGGGGGGAACATCACTTTTCACGGGCCGGGCCAGGCTGTACTCTATCCCATCATCAACCTGGAGCGATCCAGGATCGGGGTGCCCGACTTTGTCTATGGTCTTGAGGAGATCATGATCAGAACGGCCCGGCAGTTTGGTGTAGAGACTCGAAGGGATCCCAAAAACCATGGTATCTGGGTAGGGGAGAAGAAAATCGGCAGTGTGGGTATATCCATTAAAAAAGGAATATCCATCCATGGCCTCGCGCTGAATGTCTGTCCAGACCTGACCCCTTTTACTTGGATTAATCCCTGCGGTCTTCAAAATTTATCCATGACTTCCCTTGAACAGCAAAATAATAACACCTTTTTTGACCCGAACACTTCCATGGAACGGGTCAAAAATATGTTTTTCAAATTTTTCTGCGAAATTTTCAATTTTAACACACAGGGACAAAATCTATGAATTCCATTTGCAACAGCCATACAGAAAATTGTTCTTCCGGTTCCGGTGCCATCCGGAAAGGCAAGCCCAGGTGGCTGAGAAAAAGCATGCCCAAGGGCGTGGAGTACCAGAGAGTTACCCGGCTTTTATCCGAAGCAGGCCTTCATACCGTCTGCCAGGAAGCGGCCTGTCCCAATATGTTTGAATGTTTTTCAAAACACACCGCCACGTTCATGATCCTGGGATCCAACTGCACCCGGAACTGCCGGTTCTGCAATGTGACATCAAATTCTCCGACGCCGGTTGATCCGGATGAACCCAAAAGGGTAGCCGATGCCGTATGCAAATTGAAATTAACCTATGTGGTTGTTACTTCCGTGACAAGGGACGATCTTCCCGACGGCGGGGCATCCCACTTTGCACGTGTGATTCAGGCCATTAAAAATGCCGGTCCCGGCATCCGGGTGGAAGTCCTGATCCCGGATTTCCAGGGAGATGTCAAAGCCCTTGAAACCGTAGGCAAAGCAAAACCGGACGTAATCAACCACAATATTGAGACTGTTAAGGGGCTTTACGCCAGGGTCCGTCCCCAGGCCCAGTACCAGCGATCCCTTGACCTGATTCAAAATGTCAGAGAACGCTTTCCCGGCCTGCCGGCCAAGTCCGGCATCATGGTGGGCCTGGGCGAAACAATAGAAGAAATTAGGACCACCTTCCAGGATCTATACGATCACGGTTGCAATATTCTCACCGTGGGCCAGTACCTCCAGCCCACAAGGGACCACCTTCCTGTGGAAAAATTTTATAGTCCGGAAGAATTTGAACAACTTGACCGCATGGCCCGGGACATCGGATTTGAACAGGTGGCTGCCGGTCCCTTTGTGAGAAGTTCATACAAGGCCGGGGAGTTGTTCGAAACAACTAATACAGTTCGGTAGGGTGGGCAAACGCGCAGCGTTGCCCACCATTTGTATGTAAACATTTTGTGCCTGAATGATAAATCAGACGGGCGCAAGACAACCGGTGGGCACAAAAAGCGTGCCCACCCTACCGCGCTGAAAAGGCTATCCGTTTTTGTGTGAACCCATGCGGTGTATTTAATTGAATCCCGTTTCCCATCCAGATTATCAAAGCCGATGTCTAAAATGTGACATAAAGCCCTCTGGAATTGTTGTTACTTTGTTTTTTTCATAGTCAAAAAATATTATTCCGGTTTTTGCCTCAAGAACAAGTTTTTGATTTTCTGCGTTTGTTACACGATAAAAGATATCGCACCCATATTTATTGAAATCACCTGCACCCAGCTCAAATTTAAGCCTTTCTCCGTAAAAAGATTGTGATTTATAAACAACCGCTAAGTCGGAAATTATG
>DATFIL010000229.1:0-2841 GCA_035270145.1 Desulfobacter sp.
CGAACGCACGGCCGTGGTCGCCAGTAACGAAAAATTGTATGTTGACCGCAAAGGGGGCTTCATTGGCACGGGACTCAAAAAAGAAGAGTTTGTCATGGAATGTTCTGATATCGACGATATCATTGCCTTCAAGAAGGACGGCACCTATAAAGTGGTTCGAGTGGATGAGAAAGTGTATGTGGGGAAGGATGTTATTCATGCGGCCGTTTGGAATAAGGGCGATGAAAGAACTACCTACAATTTGATATACACAGATGGGAAGTCGGGTAACACCTACGCGAAACGCTTTCACGTGCAGGCCATTGTCAGGGATCGGGATTATCCGATGACGACCGGCGAAAAGGGGAGTAAGGTGCACCACTTTACGGTCAACCCCAACGGGGAAGCCGAAATTGTGGAGGTTCAATTGACGAAGTCCTGTCGGGCGCGTAAGAAAAAATTCGAATACGATTTTGCTGAGCTGGACATTAAAGGCCGGTCAGCCAAAGGAAATACGGTAACCAAGTACCCCGTCTATAAAGTTCAACTGAAAGAGGAAGGCCAGTCCACCCTGGGCGCACTTAAGGTATGGATTGACGAAGTATCCGGTCGACTCAATACAGAGGAAAGAGGGGAGTACCTGGGACCTTTTGACACGGGGGATCTGATTCTTATCCTTTACAAAGATGGCAGCTACGAAATGCGGGAAATGGACCTGATTCAATTTAAAGTGGCCATGAATAGCGTGTACAAGGTCGTGAAGTACGAGGAGAATATGGTGCTGGGAGCGATCTATTATGATGGTGAACGCAAATATACCTTACTGAAGCGTTTTGAAATTGAAACCAGTTCGCTGGATCAGAAATTTGAATATATAACCGATCATCGATCCTCGAGTTTAATTGAGATTGTGACTAAGGAAGGCGCACAAATTGAATATCAATACAAGCAGAAAGGGGAGACCATTACCGAAACAGTGGATATAGATGATTTTGTGGATGTCAAGGGTTGGCGATCCATCGGAAATAAGCTCTGCGACAATAAAGTGAAGATGAAGTCTCTCGCTTTTAAGCATACGGAAACTTCGGCTGAGGGGGAGAGCTCAGACGAAAAATATAGCCCCGGCGATACCCTTGAACTCGATTTATAAAGACACTTTCTGAAAGGGACTATTTGCCGACGTAGGCAATGGCCTTAATCTCAATCAAAAGATGCGGATGGGGCAGTTGGTGCACCGCTACGGTCGTGCGCGTAGGCCCGGTATAATCGAAAAATTCGCCGTACACTTCATTGTATCCTCCAAAGTCATTCATATTAACCAGAAAGGTGGTGATGTCGACCACATCACTGAGTGATGCGCCTTCCTCTTTTAAGATGTCATGAATGTTTTCCAGCACCGCGCGGGTTTGTTCGCGAATGTCTAGCGCGGTCGTTCCCATTTCATCCACTTCCACACCGGCAAATGAGTTGTCCGAGCGTCTGGAGGAGGTTCCGGAAACATATAGAAAGTCACCTACTCGTTTGATGTGGGGATATTTTCCGCGGGGCTTAGCTTTTCCATCGATTAGTCGGCTCATTGATTCAATTATTTAGGACAGAAATATACGATTTCTTTTTACCTTGAGAAAAACGAGGAGGGAAGATATGAACGTACTATTATATGGAGCTAATGGATACACCGGGCGCTTGATTGCGGAGCAGTGGCCTACGGATACTCACAAACTGGTTTTAGCTGGCCGATCTGCGGATAAAGTAAAAAAGGTGGGACAAGAATTGGAACGCCCATATCGAGTATTTGGTCTCAATGAGCCCAAGGCAGTAGAAGAAGGTTTGACAGACATAGATCTCGTATTAAACGCAGCAGGCCCTTTTAGTCGAACGGCAAAACCGTTGGTGGAAGCTTGCTTAGCAAGAAAGACCCACTATGTTGACATTACGGGGGAGGTCGAGGTCTTTGAGATTCTTCAGTCCTACCACGAGCAAGCAGAGGCAAAGGCCATTGTGCTTCTACCCGGCGCTGGCTTTGACGTCGTTCCTACAGATGTGGTGGCTTCAGCTCTGAGGGAAAAAATGCCCGGGGCCCAGTCGCTCACCCTGGCCATTGCTAGTTTTGGAACCACCATTTCTCATGGGACATTAAGCACAGCTGTTTCACAGCTAGGCGAAAAAGGCAGTGTCAGAAAAGATCACAAACTAGTTCCCGAGGCCGTGGGAGAGGAGGGCCGATATTTTGAGTTTGGCGATAAGAAACGCTTTGCGATGAGCATTCCCTGGGGAGATATTTCGACCGCTTACTGGTCGACCGGCATAGCCAATATTCGAGTATTTATGGCAACACCGCCCTCCACCTACAAAAAGATGAAATGGCAGTGGCTATTTAATCCCATTCTGAAATGGTCCTGGGTCAAGAAACGTATTCAAAAGTATGTCGACCAGAATGTGAGCGGCCCGACCGAAAAGCAACGGGAAGAAGGCTATGCCCGGGTGTATGGCGAAGTGACCGATGCGGAAGGGAATAAGCAATCTATGCAGTTGGAAAGTCCCGAACCGTATGCCTTTACGGCAAGAAGCGCCATCTGGTTTGCGAATCATATTTTGGACCACCCCGGCCGTGCCGGCTATTTTACCCCGTCGACCTGGGCGGAGCCGGATGAGGTGATGGCTGCTTTGGATATGAAGGTTATTGAGAAATAGCTTCTCGCACCCGAAGGATAACAGGGTAGTTGAACTTTCCGTGATTTAACTCAGCTTACTTGAGGCCTTTTCTAAATTAGCTCTATATTTTTTATAATTATAATAAGCGCCATGTATTACCATTATAGTGAAAGCCAATTGCCATACTACACTCAAAGAGCTAAAAAA
>DATFIL010000230.1:0-5756 GCA_035270145.1 Desulfobacter sp.
ATATTGTCTTTGTCCAGGATGAACTCGGCCTCCAGAACGGCAAGAAATGTCCAGTTTTCCCCGCCCCCGCTGAATCCCAGTTCCACCATCTGCGCAATGGCATGGTCCCTGTAGATTCCACCAGTATCGCCAATGATTTCAAGGGGGGTATCTTCATCGTTGAAGTCTGCATTGTCCAAAAAAATGGGCTTGGTGAGGGTATTTCCCCATATTTGGAAGTTGATATCCGAAAACCTGGAAACGATTGCCTCATTAACCACTTGAGCTTTAGAAACAGGTGCGAACAGAACAAGTAAACCTAAAAACAAACAGCTCAACCATAGGATTGCTATTTTCATGGGAATTTTCTCCTCGTATCGAAATTTTCTCTTTAAAACAGGATGTTCCTAATTACCGACGATCATCCAGAACGGGAGGTAGAGGATCAGGATAAAAAGTATATTGGCAACCATTCTGATGCTGAAAAACCCGATGAAATGCTTCAGGGAGATGTAGCCATATCCGAATGCCAGCAGGATCAGCGCGTATTCATAAGGGAGAATAATCTGCTCAAGCCCCTGATTCCAGGCATACATGACCGGAATAATGGATACGTCCATCGTATTCACGATGCCGGCCAGTGGTCCTGAAAGACAGGAAACGGCGGCCAAAGGTGTCATGACAAAATTGAGGATTACTGCCAGGAGCCAGGATGCGGCCACCATGTGCACCAGACCGCCGCTAAGATAGGGCTGCAGGTTCTGTGCAATGAAAACCCCCGCCCCAAGCTGGTTGGAGACCGCGCCTATGGCCATGCAGGAAGCCACAAAAATGATCAGTGCATAATTGGCGTCTTTATATGAATGCTCAGTTCCCAGGTTGATGCCCGGCAGGTAGCAAAGAAAAACAGCAGCCACAAATCCCCATCCAACCTCAATCCCGTGGTACGACTCCAGAACCACAAAAAGGCAAAGTCCCAGGGAAATCACCGCCAGCTTTTTTTCTTTGATGCTGAGTTTCCCCATTTTACGATATTCTTCTTCGAAGTAGCTTTTGTAGTGTTCTTTTTTTGCGCGGCCAAACAATACCTGGATGATCAGGATCGTCAGAAAACACCAGATGAGGGTGGGGAGGCCGTTGTATAGAAGATACCGGAGCCAGGAGATGGTATAGCCGGACCCGCTTGCGGCTTCCCAGGCGATCAGTGTCTGCGCGGCGGAGGTATAATAGATGTACGACGGGGTCAGTGCGGACATCACCCCGGCCAGCATGACCGCTGAAGCGCGTCTTGACAAAGGCGGCAACTCCAGGGCCTTGCAAATGCCGAAGGCAATGGCAACGAACAAAACCGTCCGGGAGGCAATGTCTGGAAGAATCAGGGCGATGACGACGCCGGAGATCATAAGGCCGTATAAAAGTCCGTTAAAGCTGCCTCCGGTTTTCAGAATCGCCCAGTAGCTGATTCTGCGGAGCAGGCCTGCGTCATCAAAAATGTAGGTCAGGATCATGCCGGCCAGCAGCATCCAGGGAATGTAATGGCCCCATGGAGCAAACGCCGCCGCGGGTGCCGCAATCCCGGTGACCACATACAAAACCGGAAGAAGCATGGCGGGTATGACATAGGGCATCAGTTCAAAGGCCCACAGGAAGATAACAAAAAGGGTGACTGCGAAAAAGCATCTGATTTCAGTCGTAAAGGATTCTGTAACAGGGATGGCCATAATCATAAGAGGCAGGAAAATGCAGACAGCCCACATGATCATTTTGCGTGTATTGGCAAAAGATTTGTTTTTCATCTTTACCTCGCTTTTTTCTTGATGACACCTTTTACTTCATCATTTCAATGTATCGGGCGGCCGCCTGTGCGGCGAGCGCGCCATCGTTGCAGGCGGTGACGATCTGTCGGAGGTTTTTGCTGTTAATGTCCCCGGCCCCGAAAATGCCTGCTGCACGGGTCTCCATCCAGGAATCGGCTTCAATGTAGCCGTGTTCATTCAGAATGCCCAGGTTCTTGAAAGCCTCTGCCTTGGGTTCCAGGCCGATATATTCAAAGGCGCCTTCTGTCCTGACTGTGATCTCTTCGCCGCTTTTCGTGGACCTGGCCCGGATCCCTTCCAGGCAGTCAGTCCCAGTAAATTCGAGAATTTCATGATACTCATGGATGGTGACGTTGGGCAGGGCCCGTAATTTGTCACATGCTGCCGGGTCGGCTGTCAGATCGAAAAGCGTGATCAGGGTCAGGTGGTCAGCAATCCCCGCCAGGTAGAGGGACTCTTCAACCGCAGAATTGCCGCCACCGATCATGGCGACCGTTCTGCAGCGGTACTGGGAGCCGTCGCAGATGGCGCACCAGTGAATGCTGTCACCGGCAAATTTTTCCTCACCCGGGACACCGAGCCTTCGGGGATTGGTGCCGGTGGCAATAATGACGGCCCTGGCTTGAAATGTCTGCCCTTCCTCGCAAACAATCTGTTTTTTCCCGTTATTTTCCAGAATTTGTTTTGCGGTGGCGTATTCAAAAGGCACGCCAAGGGTCTGGGTCTGCTCGAACATCTGAATGGCCAGTTCAGCACCGTTGATAATTCCGGCGCCGGGATAATTCTGGACCTCCAGGGTGTTGATCACCTGGCCGCCAGGGGACAGCTTGTCAAGAAGCAGCACCCTCATATTGGCACGAATGGCATAGATCGATGCCGTCATGCCTGCCGGCCCGGCACCGATGATGACCAGCTCGTATTCGTTTTCTTCGTACGGGTAAGCACTGTTTCCCAAGGTATCGCATTGTGTTGTTGTCATTGGTTTTGTCCTTTGCTTTATTCATTGCCTGTGTTTATAAAGCCGGGCAGCGGGGGCCGAAGGCTTACCGGTTTCCCGCCGCCCGATGGCGGCCGTCTGCCGAGGCCGATCAGGGGCAGAAAAACTTTACCCCCGTGTCAAACTTCTTGTCATTAATGATCAGCTTGACGGCAAACTTGCCTTTAAGGCCTTCCTTGCTGATATTCATTTTGATATCCCGGTCATCCTCTTCCAGAAATGCGCCGGAACACATGGCCAGGTGCCAGGTGGCCGAGGTGTTGAGAAAATAATGATGGCTTTCGTTTTCGTTTTCCAGGCAGATCATGGCCAGGGTGCCTCTTTCAAACCGGGCGTGAAAGACCATGCGGTCTTCGTCCTCTTCAATGACGACGTTATGCCAGGCATCCGGCTGGGCATCGACGGCTTCGGCATCCGGAACCGTGTCAAATTCCGGCGTGACGTCCAGCCTGCCGATCAGCCGGCCCGGACCGAAGCAAAGATTTTCACCGTCATGGTAAATGGGCAGTTTTTCCGCGCGGTAAAAGTTGCCTTCTGTTTCCAGGTCATAGAGAACCACGCCGTCTTTTTCCTCCACTGTAACCGAGCGCAGTTCCACAGCCGGGTCTTTGGTGTCCAGAAAGGGGCCGAGTTCATCGGCGGCATATCCGTTTTTAAACCCGATGCCGCCGGAGTGGATCATGTAGTGGCCCTCGCCGTAAAATTCCACATTGCTGATATACGGGGAGAAAAATTCCTGGCCCCGCTCCCTGCCGTATTGCCAGACCTGCTCGATTTCCATTTTTTCGGTATCAATGCGATAGCGAACGCCCCGGGAAAAATTGTCAGAGTTTTTGATGTAGTTCTCTTTTTTCTTGGCCCGGTACTGGCCGTTGTCAAAACACATGATATCGCCGTTGGGACATACCAGGGCCGCGTGCTGCTCATACTGCCAGTCAAAATTCTCCACATCGCCCACCGGCGTGAAAAAGTATTTTTTCACCATGTCTTCCGGCCATCCTTCAGGATCGCCGATGATCCAGTTGAGCCTGCCGGAATCAAAATCGATATTCACGACAGCGTCCTGATGACGCCCGGAAAGGGTCAGGCTGTGGGTGGCTTTGTCATACCAGACCGAATTGTTGTGGAACCAGTCATGGGCGTCCTGGGAACCGGAACCTGCCACATCCTGGGGCAGAAAGGTCGTATAATCCCAGGTTCTCAGAATTTCACCGGTTTCGCGGTCAATGAGCACGCACATATCCTCGACCGTGTCCCGGTGAAAATCCTGCGTCAGAACCAGCAGGTTGCCGTCTTCCATCTCGAAATGATCATGGTGATAGTTGCCGGGCAGGCGGTATTCCTTGTAAATCTTGCCCAGCATGTCCAGCTCGATCAGTCCGGTGGAGTTGTAGGGCATCCGGCAGAACCGGCTGGAACCGGTGAGGATGTTTCCGTTTTCCGCCCGCTTGATATCGAACATCGTGTTTTCCAAGAGCATCCAGCGGATCTCACCTTTATAATCGTAGGCGGTGGGTAGATTTTTGCCCGCCGGGGTCAGAAACATGAGATTGTCCTGAAGATAATCTGCTGAGGTCATCACACTCAAACAGCGACAGACCTCTTCGGGCAGTTTTTCCGTTTGGATAACGATCTCTTTTTTAGTGCCGTCCGGCAGTGAAATGACGACTTTGTTGGCAAAATCTTCATAAAGCCCGAGAATGGGCAGTCTGTGAAAAGTATCTTCAGGAAAGGTATGAGAAAGATTTTCCCTGTCATGGCGTTTGCCGCAGACGGTCACTGTGGGGGCTACTTTTTGCGGCGTATGAAACATGACCAGGGCGCACAGGGGGTTGATCAGATACGGATTTTTCACCACAAACGGGTGGTCAATGGAATGGTCGTTTTCTTCGAATTGCGCCAGAAATTCATTCTCAGCTTTTGTCTGGCGGGTAATTAAATGTTCCGAGCGGGTATATGATACTTTGTTGGTCATTATGCTCTCCTTATTGAATAAAAAATGCAAAATTTTAAGATCCGAAGATCAGAGAATTTCCTCGATGGCTTTTTTGATCACGGGCTTCTGCTTTAATCCGGCAAGCCGGTTGACTTCCTGTCCGTCCTTCATCAGTAGAATGGTCGGAAAGCCCTTTACGCCCAGGCGCTCTTTCAGTTCCTGGTTTTCATCATAATCGATGGTGTAGATTTTGAAATCCGGCATTGTCTTGTCAATATCCCGCAAAACAAATGCAAGCATCTTGCATGGCCCACAGGTCTTGGAATAAAATTCCACCATCATGGGGCCAGACTTGTCCAGCTGGTCATATGTTTGTGTGTCCAGTTCGTGAATCATGTTTTTCTCCTTTGCTGATGGTTAAGGTTACTGCATGTCCCTGTTTCATGTTCGGGCGCCGGATTTGACACCCCGTCCAGAGACAAGGACAGGCTTTTTCTGATACGGTTTGTATTGTTTAAAACAGGATTTGGGAAAATGTTCCATGACGGCCGTCATGTAACGAAATTTTTTTAATTTTTTTTTCTGCGATCAGGAAACTGCTTTTTTATGGCGGGGTGCACTATGGTAAAAAGGAGAAACGTAAAAAACCGGAAGACTAAAAAAGGATAAGGCTGTATCTGAATTGAGCGTTTTTCAAGATGAGCACGACTTCATGAAAAACAATGCCAGGCACGCATCTCCCGTGATAAACTGGACAACGCTAAATAGTGAGTCTCCCGAATTCGGTATCTTTGAGGGCCGCGCTGTCATGAATCCATATTTTGCCCCGCTGGGTGGAGATAATGCCCATCTGACGCAGCAGCCCCATAGTTCTGAGGGTCGATTCCGGTGTGGTTCCGGCGATTTCAGATATTTCCTGGCTGGTAAATAAAAGGGGGGATCCAAACTTGTTGTGCAGCGTGCTCAAAACCCGCAGAATCCGGTCTTCCACTTTTTTTTCCATTAGATCCAGCAGCCGGGAATTGGC
>DATFIL010000231.1:0-5026 GCA_035270145.1 Desulfobacter sp.
GTGTCCCAAAAGGGAAAAACCTACAGCTTTCATGCCAGAGATTTAAAAATTTGGGCTGCGAAAAACCATATGTCCCTTAACCTGACGCCTCGACCTGACCAAGGCCCTGAGACCGAAACGCAAGTCTCTTTGCACACCGCCCTTGAGACCGGCGGCGTGTATCACAATATTGACACCGGACCGGATGTACCGTCTGTAATTACCGCATGCGTTGAAAAAATTAAGGCAATTCCGGATGATTTTAAAAGAGATCTTACCCAGCAGCTTGTTAAAAGAGAAGAAGCGCTGTCCACCGGGATTGGCGAAGGCATTGCCATTCCCCACCCAAGAACCCCCCTTGAATATATTGAAAAACCCATGGTTTCAGCCTGCTTTCTTAAAAATCCCGTGGATTATCATGCATTAGACAACCAACCTGTGTCTACCCTGTTTTTTATCCTGTTCCCGGAATTAAAGTTTCACCTTCACCTGCTCTCCTCTCTTTCCCAGTGCTTACGGAACAGGCAGTTCAGTGAATTTTTAAAAACCTGCCCGGAACAACGAGAGTTGATTAAAAAAATTGATACCCTGCACTTGACCCCAAAAAAGTAAGTGGTTATCCGGACCCATCATGAACAAACTTAAACAAATCTATAATTTTTTATATGCAAAGTTTTTTCTTTTTGATGACCGGCTTGTACTGATGACTGCCGGTGCCGTGGTTGGTGTATTTGCAGGTCTTGCAGCTGTGGCATTAAGGCTTTCTCTGGCTTCGGTGCTTGAATTTCTTGCACCGTACCGCCAACATGCCTGGGCGTTTATCTTGCCCGGCATCGGTGCACTGGGCTCATTTTTATTTCTTGACAAGGTTGTGCGGGAAGGCGCAGGGCATGGTGTTCCTGAAGTTATATATGCCATATCCAGGCGCGGGGGGCTTTTGCGGTTTCGCTCGACCTTTTCCAGGCTTGTATCCAGTTTTTTAACCATTGCCAGCGGCGGCTCCGCAGGTCCTGAGGCACCGGTTGTCATGAGCGGGTCTGCCATAGGATCTAATATCGCTAAATTTTTAGGCCTGAATGACCGGCAGCGCATGACGTTGGTGGGCTGTGGTACGGCAGGTGCCATTGCGTCCATTTTTCACGCCCCTGTGGCCGGTCTGATTTTTTCGGTTGAAATTATTCTTGGGGAATGGAAATTTATCAATATCATCCCAATTGCCATTGCTGCTGTGGCCGGCGCACAGATTAGTGAAGCGATAATCCCTGCAAAAGAACTTTTCCAGCATCACCCGTTCGATATTTTTCCAGGTGATATTTTAGGCAGTATCGGGCTTGCCCTGTTCACGGCCTTGATATCCGTGATCTTTACACGGACGCTTAGAAGCGTTGGTGCGTTAGCCAAACGAACACCTGTATCCCCCTGGCTTCGGGCACTGATCGGCGGCTGCGCCGTGGGTGCCATTGGCATTTTTATGCCCATCGTGCTCGGAGAGGGGTATCATCCCATCATGGAAATGGTGGGTGGTACTTTTCCCATGGCATTCTGGCTCATATTTTTGGGTGTTTTTCTAAAAATATTTGTCACGGCCATAACCCTTGGCTGGGGAGGCTCCGGTGGCATCTTTGCGCCCTGCCTGGTCCTCGGCAGCCTGACCGGTGTGGTCTTTTACAAGGCCATGATGTTTGTTTTTCCCAATGCCGCAGTGACCTCAGAAGGCGCTTATGCCCTTTTAGGTATGGCCGGTATCATGTCCGGCGTTATGCAGGCCCCATTAAGCAGTATTTTTCTGATTGCAGAAATTACCGGCGGCTACGAGGCCATTTTACTTTTACTGCTGGTTTCTTCCATTTCATCTACGTTAAGCCATATTATTGAGCCGGCTTCTTTTTATTTTAAAGACCTTATTGAACGCGGCGAATTCATGCGGCCCGGGACAGATGCAAGAATTCTATCGGATTTAAGCTTAAACGAGATCATTGACACCAGCTACAGCACTGTATCGGAAAATATGGTTTTCAGAGAATTTATCAATATAATCCGCAAATCAAACCGCAACCATTACCCGGTGGTATCAGATGAAACCGGCGACTATCTGGGGATTGTCCGGGTTTCAAGTATCAGGAAATATGCCCTGGATCCAGCCTTTTATGATATGATCTTTCTTAACCAGATCATGGATACGGATATGGTGACAGCATCCTTTGACGATGATCTCAATGATGTACTGGAATTTATGGAAACCTTTAACATTGATCACATCCCGGTGGTGGATCACCACAGATTTTCCGGGATGATTTCCAAGGCACGGATACTTGATCTGTACCGCAGGGAACTGATTATGCAGACCAATATACAATAACCCCAACCCCCTGTTCATGGTCCTAAGGAGACTTCCAATGAATTATAAACTGCTTCATATCTTCAGGAATACCCCCTTTGGCAGGGAAACCTTTTTACAGTCCCTGTATTTTTGTAAAACGATTAATGCCCATCCTGTTGTGTATATCCCGAAAACAGATAAATTCTTAATGTATTTTTCCAATGATGTGGTGCAGGTGGACCTGGACAATTCATTCTTAGCCTTTCCGGATACAGCCCATGAACATGTTATTGCGCTTTTTGATGAGGCCGGGATTCCACCCAGGTTTTATGAGCCCAAAAACTTTACCGCTTCCACCCTGCCGGATATATCCAGTCAGTTCGATTATATGTGCTCTCCACGTTCAATCAGTGATCTGTCATCCAAAATAGGACTGGGCCTCCTGGGTCCCAAGGTTCGGCGGATGATAAAGCAGTCCACCTTTCCCATCCTGATTGCAAGCCCCGTGTTCAAGGCATGGCAAAGTATATCCGTATTTTTCGGCGGTTCATCCAATGCCATGAACGCCCTTGTTCTCGGGCTTAAAATTGCCATAGCCTCTGGATTTCCTTTGAAAATTTATACCGTACTTGAAAACAACAGCGAGGATGTTTACCGTGATATGGTCCGGAGTTCGGAACTTGAGGGACTTGTGGACCAGTATGTAAACGAATGGTGTTTCTATGAATCTTCCGGATTTGACCGGATGCTATATGAGGTCCCCCACGACTCACTGATTGTTCTTGGCGCTTATGGACACGGTGTAATTAAAGAGATTCTTTTGGGAAGCAAAATGGAGCATATCCAGTCCACGGTTACCAATAACCTGCTGGTGACGGGCCCTAACTGCCGTATTTCCCTGGAATGATCCGTAGATAATATTGGAATATTTTATGAATTTCAAAAATCCAGATCGCATTTTATTGGCCATAGAAGAAATAGAAGCCATATTCAATAGACCATCAGATGCGCATGAGATTTTAGATCAAATTCTTAAAAAATTGCTTGAACTTTTTTCGTGCGATCGCGCCTGGTTGCTCTATCCTTGTAATCCTGATTCGCCGACATTTAAAGTGGCATACGAGCGGACAACGCCTTCGTTTCCTGGTGCCAAGGCTTTGAATGCAACGGTGCCGATGACCCGTGATATGGCAGATTACTGCAATCAGGCACTTTCAAATAATGGATATCCGGAAATTGATGCGCCATCAGATCAAAAAATGAGTAATGACCTTACGTTGAAATTTGATGTTAAATCCCTAATCTTCATGGCATTGAAACCTCAAAATGATGACGCTTGGATGTTTGGCATGCATCATTGTGCAATCAACCATCATTGGAACGATGATGAGAGGTATCTGTTTAAAATAATCGGACAAAGAATTACCAAATTAATTGAGAACTTAATTCTAATCAAACAAATAACAGAAAGCGAAGAACGGTTTCGAAACGTGATGGAGAATGTAGATGCCGTCGCTGTTCAGGGGTATGGATTCGATGGTACGACGCAGTACTGGAATAAAGCATCGAAGAAGCTTTATGGATATACACGGCAAGAGGCGATTGGTCGCAGTCTTCTTGACCTGATTATCCCACCTGAAATGAGGGATGACATTGCTGAAGAAATGCGTAAAATGGCCGAAACAGGCCGGCCCGTTCCTTCGAGAGAGCTATTGCTGATGCATAAAGATGGTTCACGCGTACCGGTTATCTCCCATCATACCATTGTCGAAGTACCGGGGCGTGAGCCGGAACTCTTTTGTCTTGATATTGATATCACCGAACGTAAGCAGGCAGATGCAGAACGAGAAAAACTCCAGGAACAACTTAACCAGGCCCAGAAAATGGAAGCCGTTGGGCGACTGGCCGGGGGCGTGGCCCATGATTTCAATAATATGCTGGGGGTCATATTGGGATATGTGGAATTAGCCTCTGAAAAAATAGACAGTCGTCAGGATCTGTATTCTGATCTCGAAGAAATTCAAAAAGCAGCCCAACGATCGGCTGATCTGACCAAACAATTGCTGACCTTTGCCAGAAAACAGATTGTTGCCCCGAAAGTGCTGGACTTGAATGATACTGTAGATAGTATGCTCAAAATGCTGCGCAGGCTCATTGGTGAGGATATTAACCTGTTATGGTTACCAGCCGCCCAGTTGTGGCCGATCAAAATAGATCCCACCCAGATTGATCAAATCCTGGCCAATCTGTGTGTGAATGCCCGGGATGCCATCACCGGTGTGGGTAAACTCACCATTGAAACGCAAATCAAGACGTTTGGTCAAACAGATGATGTAAGAAATACAGAATGTATACCCGGAGACTATGTGATGCTGTCAGTGACTGATAATGGCTGCGGTATGAATAAAGAGACTTTGAACAATTTATTTGAACCGTTTTTTACCACCAAGGAGATCGGTAAAGGCACCGGACTCGGCCTTGCCACAATTTACGGTATTGTTAAACAGAATAAAGGCATTATCAACGTTTACAGCGAACCGGGTCAGGGAACCACTTTCAAGATATATCTGCCCCGCTTCCACACTTCTGAGGAAACCCAGGAAAAAACGCTTACAGAAAAACCTGCACCAATTGGCGATGAAACCATTCTGTTGGTAGAAGATGAACCCGCCATTCTTGAAATGACAAGGAGGATCCTTGAACGCAAGGGATATTTGGTCTTTTCAG